>PEYL01000085.1 GCA_002774415.1 Candidatus Portnoybacteria bacterium CG08_land_8_20_14_0_20_40_83
TAAAAAATTTATAGAAGCTCCGCAACAAAAGTTATAAGCTGAACTTTTAAAGCAAAATCCCGCAAGAATTACGGGATTTTGCTTTTGTGTGCCCGAGGAGGGAGTTGAACCCTCATGAGCGTGAGCTCATACGATTTTGAGTCGTGCGCACTCAACCGCTAGATTCATTTGTCTCTAATTCTTGTATATTTGCGCCTTTTTTCCTTAGAGATTAATTTTAAAATCTTTTTGGCAATATCTCGCTTTCTTTTTAGGCAGGGGACATTTTTATCATAATAAATCCAAGAAAGTAATTTTGTCGATTCTTTTTTGCCGAATTTTAGGTGCCACATTCTTGCTGTTTGGTATGACCTGTAAATTTTTGCCTGAGCGGTATGTCCTTTTATATGGATGAGTTTAAAAATATTTTCTCTTATCCACTCTATATGGGTTTTGCTAGCGGACATAAATCTGACCCATAAACGAGTATAAATATATTTCGGATTTTTAAATGTATTATAGTAATCTTTATAGGTTGTAATTGTGCCATCGCCATCGAGATGCCCTCTTAAAAAATCACGAAAATATTTACTTGGCAATTTGATTTTGCCAATAGTATATGTTTTATTAGGAAATAATCCTATTTTAATCAACCAGCGGTAGAATTGAACATTGCCAAATTGGACTCTATAGGAAGGTTTCTTGCCCCAACCGTCATTTTTTGAGCGGGCGATACGATTTGATAATTTTAAGCATTTCTTAAAAGTTCGTAATTGAGAAACTTCAGAAGACCTCATTGTCATATGGCGTCCGTCACCGGATAGATTTCCGTCGGTAACAAGCAGGCCTACTGCATAAGCGATTTTTGATGACCATTTAAATTCTTTTTTAGGTAATTTTAACCTTGTCATTTAAGGAGTGCCCAGGGAGAGATTTGAACTCTCACGGCCTTGCGGCCAGTGGATTTTGAGTCCACACTGTCTGCCAATTCCAGCACCCGGGCTTAATTTCATTCTATGTTGATATGCACCATTTGTCAATTTTGAAAAATTGATTTATAATTAATATAAATGGCAAAAATAATTGCATTTATTAACCAAAAAGGAGGGGTGGGGAAAACGACTTCGGCAGTGAATTTAGCTGGCTATTTGGCGGCGCTGGGAAAATATGTCTTACTGGTTGATTTGGACCCGCAGGCCAATGCCACTTCGGGCCTTGGTTTTGAGCCGGAAAGCCTGGAAAAAAGTCTTTATCATAGTTTGATTGGTCAAGTCCCTCCCCAGGAACTTATAAAAAAAACCAATCTTTTTGGTTATGAATTAATTCCTGCTTCCGGCGATCTGGCCGGCGCAGCCGTTGAATTAGTGCCGGTCCAGGACAGGGAATTTCGGCTTTGGAACATACTCCATCAAGTGAGAACAAACTATGATTATGTTATAATTGATTCGCCGCCAAGCCTGGGTCTTTTAACAATCAACGGCCTTGTCGCGGCTGATGAAATAATTATTCCGGTGCAAACAGAATATTATGCGCTTGAGGGATTGGGCCAGCTTTTAAAAACCGTCAATTTGGTTCAGGAAAATCTTGGCAAAGATTTGAAAATCAAAGGCGCGCTTTTAACGATGTATGATAAGCGCAATAAGCTTTCCCGGCGGGTTGCCAAAGAAGTCAGGTTGCATTTTCCCGGTTATGTTTTTGAGACGCAGATTCCGCGCTGCATTCGCTTGGGTGAAGCACCGAGTTTTGGCAAGACAATTCTGCAGTATGACGCTTCTTCGCACGGCGGCAAAGCCTACAGACAATTAGCAGAGGAAATATTAAAAATGGAAGAAAAATAAATAACTAACGTAAAAATATGGCAATCATCGGCAAAGGCCTTCATTCCTTAATTCCTCCAAAATCACAAACCGAGGAAGTTTCTTTTCCTAAGGTTTCTCAGCCATTGCGGGTAAAAAAAGAAAGCGTTTTTAATATTGAAACAAACAAAATCAGTCCCAATCCGATGCAGCCGCGCCAGGAAATGGATAGGGATGATTTATCGGAACTGGCCGATTCAATTAAGGAGCACGGGATTTTACAGCCTTTGATTGTGACAAAAACCGTCAGGGATTTGGCCAAAGGGCAGGACGTTGAGTATGCTTTAATTGCAGGACACAGGCGTTGGGCAGCAGCCAGAATGCTCGGGCTGCCGCACGTACCTGCCATAATCAGAGATTCAACCGAGCAGCAGAGATTGGAATTGGCTTTGGTAGAAAATTTGCAAAGGGCCGATTTAAACGCTCTTGACAAGGCAAATGCTTTCAAACGCTTGCACGATGAATTTGATTTAACCCATCAGGAAATTGCCCAAAAAGTCGGCAAAAGCAGAGAAGTGGTGACCAATACCATGCGCTTGCTCTCTTTACCTCAAGAAATTCAAGAGGGATTGCGTGGCAACAAAATTTCTGAAGGCCACGCTAAGATGCTTGCCGGTGTGAAAAGCCCGCAGACACAGAAAGCGCTTTATGATGAAATAATTCAAAATAGCCTAAATGTTAGGCAGGTGGAACAGAGAGTAAGAGAAGTTTCCGTTTCGGCGCACAAGCGGAAAATATTTCATGACCCGGAAATAAAAAAAATCGCCGGTCAGCTGACAGGCTATTTTGGAAACAAAGTTGACATTCATCGTTCGGGCATTGGCGGCAAAGTTGTGATAAATTTTTCGGACAAAGAAGATTTGGGGAAAGTGGTGAAAAAAATTATAAAATAGCGACACCGATATACGAATTACACACGGATGACGCGGATAAATAATCCGGGTGGGCATTTCCGTGTAATGTTTGCCGGAGGCAAACTTTATGCTATCAGTGTGCTTTCCATGACACCGAAATCAATCTTTCGGCGTTTTTGATTGAAAAAAGAGCCCCGCAAAATTAAACGGGGCTTTTTACCTTTTTACGATGATTTTTGTGGCGTTTTATTTTTATTTTTGTTTTTTGCCAATGCGCCAATGCGCCAGTCGCCAATTGTATAGTTCTGATTTAAGATATTTGGTTAGTGGCATCCATGAAAGGCCTTCGGGCCGAACATAGGTTGTCGTTTGAATCTTAGTTCGGCGAATATCATTTTTGTTTACGCCGAGTATTTCAAAAATTTTCCACACTTTTATCATAGTGACCGCAGGGAAATACTTAGAATTGTGCAGCGGGAAAATAAAATTTAATCGGCCTCGTTTACAGACCGTAAGTGAATCAATTTCGCCGTTAGCAATTAGCGGTTTAAACCGTTGTTTAACGATTTCGCTAATTTGTGCGGAATTTCTGCGTTTTCCCCTTCTTAATTGTACAGATATTTTACCTTTGTCATATTCTGCTTGTTCTGCAATTGTAAGAAGGATTCTAAAGCAGTTGCTCCGGTCGGAATTTGGTGGATAAAGTAGATTTGTGTGCGGTTCGCCACGATTCCATAGTAATTTTATGTCAATTTTTTCTTCCACGGCGCCTCCTTCATTACGAAAGTAATATCTTGCGCAATTTTTCTTTACTTTCCTTTTTTTCCGCTTCAGATATTTCTGACCATGCCTTTGAACGTTCACTGTCAGCGATTCTTGTTGCTTCCCGATCCTTTAAGAATTTTTGATACATTTCTTCGTACCCGTAATAAGCCACAACCTCCTTGGTGGTAAAATGATGAGGCAATATTATTCGCACCTTCTTTTTTGGAAGTTCCCACGAGATAGATTTCTCATCTACCCTTGGAGGATGTTTTTTGGAGTTGAAACGGAATAAAGTGGGAAACACAGAGAACTCTGCGTCTAGTTCTTCGTCGGGAATATTATCCAGCAAGAACCGTCTATAATTATCAACTTCTGGTATGAAGAGAGCGTCCCTATGTATCACCAAATTGTAAAAGTCATCGTCACCTATGCGCGACCCATACCTTGGATTTAATCCGCCATTCTTATTAACGGCACTGATAAATTTCTTCCATTTTTCCACTTGGGTCACATACGGTTTTAGCTCCTCAAAAATATCTGCTTCAGGAACCTTCTCGTTAATGCAAAGTTCTTCCTTTTTCCTCGTAAGCGACGACTTACATTCAACAACCCATTTTATTAATTTCTCGGCAAGCTCCGCGTTTTCCTTGAGTTGTCCCTTTAGTCTCTCGTCATTTAATCGGCATCCGGCCTTGACGAAAATTTCTTCTTTGCCTACCCACCATATTAAAACAATTTTGCTTTCTTCAATGGTATCAGATAAGAATGAAATCTTAGCTTCATACAATTTGTTAACAGGCAATAATGCTTCTTCCTGATCAATAAATATCCCTGGAATTTCACCAGACACACCATCTCGCCCTTCTCCTAAAAAATATTTTATTGCCATACAATTCCCTCCTTTCATCGGTTTATATTCGGTTTTCAACGAACAATATTAAAATAGCACACACTGGCCTATTTTGTAAATATTTACGTCTGTTGGTTAATTTATTGCTTCCATGACACCGAGATTAATCTTTCGGTGTTTTTTATTTTTTTTATATTTTTGCATTCGGCTTTATGGACCGAAACTCCGCGGTTGAGCGTGATATAGCCTTGAATCTGGTCGCCGGGCTGGGGATTGCAGCATTTGGCAAAAAAACTTAAAATTTTTGTTTCGCCTTTGATTTCGACTATTGGAGCCTGAAGTGCTTTGAGCGGTATAGGCTTTTGTTTAATTTCTTTTTGCGCCTGTTTTTGCTGGGTAGCTCTTTTAATACGTTCTGCCTTGCTTTGTTTAAACCACTCTCTGATTTTATTTTTTGCCAGGCTTGTTTTGACGATTCTAAGCCAGTCCTGCGAAGGTTTTTCTTCTTTTTTGGTCAGGATTTCCACCAATTGTCCATTTAAAAGTTGTTCATCAAGAGAAACCATCTTTCCGTCTACTTTGGCGCCTAAGCATCGGTGCCCGATAGAGGTATGGATATGATAGGCAAAATCAAGAGGGGTGGCTTCTTCGGGCAAGTCAATGACATCGCCTTTGGGAGTCAGGACAAATATCCTGTCTTTAAAAAAATCAATTTTGAGCAGCTGGAAAAAATCTTCGGAGCCCGGCGGAAATTCTTCCTGCCATTTTTGAAGGTCTTGAATCCATTTTAATTCTTTTTCCGGCGGTTTCGTCAGAAGTCTTTTGATGTAGGCTTTCAAGCCCTTTTGTTCGGAATAATACCAGTGGGCAGCGATACCATATTCTGCCTCGTGGTGCATCTCAGAAGTTTTTATTTGAAATTCGGTAATCTTGCCGTCAGGGCAAAAAACGGTGGTGTGAAGCGAGCGGTAGCCATTTGGTTTTGGCAGGGCAATATAGTCTTTGATTCTGCCAGGCAGTGGCTTCCAAAGCTTATGAATTACTCCCATTGCGCCGTAGCATTCATCAATATTTTTAACGATGATTCGCAAAGCAACCAAATCATAAATTTTATTTAAGTCCATGTCATAGCGCTGAAGCTTTCGATAAAGGCTGAAATATCGCTTGACCCGGGAGTGGATTTCTATGGGTTCGATGTCGGCTTTTTTCATCGCTTTTTCAACTATGGCCGTAATTTTTTTTAAATATTTTTCGCGTTCCTCATATTCCTCTTTTACTTGGCTGATAAGCCAGTTATATTCTTTTGGATAAACAACAGGAAATGCCAAATCTTCCAATTCGCCCGAAATTTTTCTCATGCCAAGCCTATAAGCAATAGGGGCATATATTTCCAGGGTCTCTCTGGCCAGCCTTTTTTGTTTTTCTTCGTCAAAAACACAGATTGTTTTTAGGCCAATTAGGCGATTAATTAATTTGATTATGACCACGCGAATATCTTTGGCTGTGGCTAAAAATAACTTTCTTAAGTTTTCAATGTTGCGTTGCGCCCCTTTGTGCTCAACTTTTCCGACATTGGTCACCCCTTCCACCAATGATAAAATTTCTTCTCCGAATTCTTTTTTAAGCTCTTGTCTTGTCACGTCAACCCGTTCAAGCGCTTCGTGGAGCAGGCCGGCAACCACAACGACCGTTCCCAATTTTATTTCAGACAAGGCAAAAGCAATTTCACAGCAGTGTTCAAGCAGGGTCTGGCCCGACAGTCTTTTTTTGTCTTTATAGATTTTTTGGGCATAATCAAAAACCCGCTCAATTAATTCTTGATTGAGCTGGGGATTTAGCTCGTTTATTTTTTTAATAAATTCTTCTTTCGTCATAATTTATCCTGAGCCCTTCGACTATGCTCAGGAAGGATTGACAATTAAGATTATAAGAGTATTATTGTGAATAATCAATTCTTGAAGAAGTTACTTTTTGTTTGTTCTTTTCATTTTAAATTCGGTTGAGAAAATAAATCTGCAAGAAAGGAGGAATTATTTTGAAAGAAAAAGACAAAGGAGCCAAAGAGTCAGAAGCGTCAACCCGAGAGGAAAGAGAAACCGCTCCAGAATTGGGAGCAGGAGGATTTATCAAGAATCAGCAGACCGGGGAATTTTTTCTTGTTGAAAATGAAGCAAGATGGAGCATCCCCGTCGGTCACAAGAAAAAAGCGGATCGCACCCTGAGAGAGACATTCTTTCGAGAGATGAAAGAAGAAATAGGGCTCGAGTCGGAAGAAATTATATGGCTGGAATCGTTCGGTACGGTCTTTGTGCAAAAAGACGAAAACAGTCCCAGAAAATTGTTCGAGATTTATTATATAAAAGTAGGGGCACAAACAGCCCAAAAGCTGAAGTATTCGGAAAAAGGGAAACAGCTATCTGTTTGGCTTAGGAGAGAAAAGATAGAAACGATGCCAAATTTGGATAAATTGGCTAAAGCGGCATTAAGATTATACCGAGAGAAATACGTTTCTTCCAAAATCATAGTAGGAGGTGGCTATGACAAAGAGAGGGTTTTGTCAGGGGGCGAGAACCGGCAGTTTTAAAAGATTTAATCCAAAACTTATTTTCTCAACCATTTGCCTCGCCTTAATTGCGATTAAAATAATCAATATTAATACGGGGCATTTTTATTTTTACTTTTTAGCCTCTTTATAATCGCATTCTTTATTGGAACATTTAATTTTATTTTTAATGTTTGAAACCAATAAAGAATTACATTTGGGACATAGCTTGCCGGTCGGCTTATCCCAAAGCGCAAATTTACAATCGGGCCAGCGGGAGCAGGCGTAAAATATTTTGCCGCGGCGCGTTCTTTTTTCATGAATCTGGCCCTGGCCGCATTCAGGGCAAGTCATCCCTATGGAATTGACGATACTTTCGGTATGCCGGCATTTTGGAAAATCAGAACAGGCGTAAAATCTTCCAAAACGGCTGGTGCGGATTAAAAGAGGCTTGCCGCATTTGGGACAGATTTTATCCGTCGGTTCTGGTTCCGGCTTTTGTTTTTCAACTTCTTCGTATTTTTGGGCTAAATGCCGGCTAAAAGGCTCGTAGAATTCTTTGATCACCGGCTGCCACTTTTTTTGTCCCTGGGCAATTTGGTCCAAACTTTCCTCGATCGTAGCAGTAAATTTTAAATCAACTATTTCGGGAAAATGTTCAACCAGCATATCGTTAACGGAAAAACCTATATCGGTCGGGAAAAATTTTCTCTTTTCATCTTTTTGGACATAATTTCGGTCCTGGATTGTTGAGATAATTGGTGCATAAGTTGAAGGCCGGCCGATTCCGTTTTCTTCAAGCACCTTTATCAAAGTTGCTTCGCTGTATCGGGCCGGCGGCTCGGTAAAGTGTTGTAACGACACTAATTTTATTAAATCCAGAATTTCATTTTCTTCAAGCGGCGGCAGTTCTGTTTCTTTAAATTTAATCGGGTAAACTTTTAAGAAACCATCAAATTTTAGGACCTGTCCAGTGGCGCGAAATGTATACCCCGCACCAGAAGCTTCGCTTTGGTGCAGAGCAGGATTTTTTGCCGCAATATTGATTAAAGTCGAATCAAAGACGGCTTGTGCCATTTGCGAAGCAATAAATCTTTTCCAGATTAACTCGTAGAGCTTTGAAAGATTCTCTTCCGAATGTTTTGAATAATCCAATTTTATTTTTATGGTTGAGGGCGCTGTAACATTTGGGTCGGTTGGCCTGATTGCTTCATGCGCTTCCTGCGCCCCCTTTGATTTTGTTTTGAATTTCCGCAAGAAGCCCGACCAGTAATTTTGGCCATAATTTTCAATAATAAATTTTTTAGCGGCAAAAAGCGATTGGTTAGAAAGATTTAAAGAATCGGTTCGGTGATATGTAATAAGGCCGTTTTCATAAAGCGTCTGAGCTAGCGACATGGTCAGCTTGGATGAAAAATGCAATTTTTGCCAAGCTTCCTGCTGGAGGGTACTGGTTGTAAATGCAGGCAGGGGATTGCGCCTAAGTTCCCTTTTTTCAATATCGGCGATTTGATATTTTGCGCCTTCTAAGTCTTTAAGAATTTTATCGGCATTTTCTTTCGTTTTTATGTCAAATTTGCCGATTGCCTCGTTGTCTTTTTTTATAAGAGTGGCAGTAAATTCTTTTTGCGAATTTTGCCCTTCGACGGAGTTTATCTTGAACGTAGGCGAAGGACTCAGGGTAAGCTTTTTGAGCAGCGCTTCTATTGACCAGTATTCTTGTGGTTTGAAGTTTTGGATTTCCCGTTCGCGCTCAGCTATCAGTCGCAAAGCTACAGATTGGACTCTGCCGGCCGAAAGGCCCTTGGCAATTTTACGCCACAAAAAGGGTGAAAGTTTATAACCGACCAGACGGTCAAGAATCCGTCGGGCTTGCTGGGCGCCAACCAAATCCATGTCAATTTGTCTAGGATTTTTCAGCGCTTCTTCTATTGCGGATTTGGTAATTTCGTGAAAGACAATTCTTTCGGTATTCTCGGGATTTAACTTTAAAACTTCGCTTAAATGCCAAGAAATGGCTTCTCCTTCGCGGTCTTCATCAGTCGCCAAGATTATTTTTGTAGTTTTCAATAAAGATTTTTTTATAGGAGTTAATCTTTTTCTGGCAATTAGCGGTACAACATATTTTGGCTGAAAATTATTTTCAATATCAATGCCCAGTTCCTTTTTTGGCAGATCGCGGACATGGCCGTAAGAAGAAACAACAGAAAAATCCTTATTCAAAAATTTTTGAATAGTCCGGGCTTTGGTTGGAGATTCAACAATAATAAGATTCATGATACTTGTCACAAATACACGAAACTTGCACGAATGGCACGAATTAATTTGCGATTCGTTTCGGTTTTAAGTATTTATTTCTAAAATTTACAAGTAATCCAAGCTTGATATTCTTAGCTTTTAGATATCTCAAGAGCTGATAATAATCTTCTTTCGTTATGTAAGGTCGCGCTTTTAATTCAATTAAAATCTTGTCATCTATTAAAAAATCATATCGCCCAGCGTAGATATCGCCATTTTTATATGAGATATAAGCATTAGTTTCTTTACTGTAAGCAATTCTTTCTTGATTCAATTCTCTTTCTAGCGCGTCGGAATAATTTTTTTCTCGGCAAAAACGACCAAGTTGGTTGTGAATTTTATAGAACAGGCCGCATAGCTTATAAGAAAGTTCAGGATAGATTATTTTAGATTTTTTATTAGTGTCATTCGTGGCCATTGGTGTATTGGTGGCGAGTTACTATCTTGCTATCACATAGTTCATCCCTCCCAAATTTTTTATTTTCCCTTTCATTTCCATCAGGCTTAAAGTTGCATTGACCGTGGCGGTATCCAGTTTAGTATCATTTATAATTTTGTCAATATGGGTTGGTTCATCAGAAAGAATTTGTAAAATTTTTGCCTCTTCTTGGTTGTCGGGCAAAATTTGTCTGATTTGAATTTGCTCGGTTAAATTTTTTAGGTTAAGCTCTTCTAAAATATCTTGGGTGCTGGAAACCAATTTTGCGCCCATTTTTATTAAATTATTTGGTCCGGCCGAAGTTTGGGAATAAATGGGGCCGGGAAGGCCAAATACCTCTCGGTTTTGTTCTAGAGCATGCCGGGCGGTAATAAGAGCGCCTGATTTTTCTTTTGCTTCAATAATTAAGGCGCCAAGCGACAAGCCGCTGATAACTCTGTTTCTGGCATGAAAATGGTGTTTTAAGGCCGGACAGCCGATTGGGTATTCTGAAACAACCGCTCCGTTTTCTGAAATTTGCTGGGCCAATTTTCTGTTGGACGGAGGATAAATTGTGGCCTCGTCGATTCCCGAACCGACCACCGCAACAGTTCTTGTTTTATTTTGTAACGCGGCAAGATGGGCTAATGTATCAATACCCCGTGCCAGACCCGAGACAATAGTTAAGCCGGCTTGCGCAATTTGGCCTGCCAAATGAGAAGCAGCCTGTTGGCCGTAAGGAGTCGGCATGCGCGTGCCGACAATTGCCAGTGCCTTCTCGTCTTGAGGCAAAAAATGGCCCCTTACATATAATATAGGAGGCGGGTCATAGATTTCTTTTAAAAGCTTGGGATAGTTTTCATCCAAAATTGTTATGACATCAATGCCATGCGGTTTTAATTCTTCCAGCTTTTTATCGGGGTCAATCGTAATCCTTTGTGCACACAATTCCGTGACAATATTTTCTTCCAGGCCCGCATTTAGTAATTCTGATTCTGGCGCTTTCCAGGCGTTTTGGAGATTATGAAAATAAGCCAGCAGCTTTTTTATTCTCTGCGGCCCGATTTTTTCATGGAATTGATTGAAAGCGACAAAATATTTCGCTTGCGCGTGCATCTTTAATTTATTGATGTCTGACGTCGTATCGACGTCAGACATCGGCAGATTGAATTAAATTCAAAACTGGTTTCACTATACCATTTTAAAAAATCCCCGACAAATTTGACAGGATTTTAGTTTTGTTATAAGTATAAAGAAAACGTAAATATAGAAAGAAGTTCTTTTTATGAAAGGAGGGATTATGGATAGTAAACTGTTAAAAGCTTTTTTAGCATTTCTTATTGTAGCTAGGCAGAACGGTTATATTGGTGGAGCAGAAGGAGCCGCTATTTTTAGGGGCGGAAAACAGTTTAAATTTGATGAAGCAGGATTTTCTTATTGGGACACATATTATGGTTTTGATCCTTTTGTGGGACAGGAACTGGTGTGGGCATATGACCTAGGGTGGGTGTGGGCAATGAATTATTATGGGGGATTGATAAAAGATATATGCTGCCATCAGAAAGAACTTCCCAGGGCCTCAGCAAAAGAAGTTTATGAATTTTTAAGAGCAGCGCTTTGCCAGGCTAAAATTGAGAAACCTTACAGAGGCCCAAAAAGTTATTCAAAAGGAGATTGGGCTTATAAAAACGCATGGAGGTCGGGGAGTAGCGTTGAGGATTTTTGCGGGAGCGAAAGAATTTTTTATAAGAACCTCGTGGTTTATAGAGGCGACTACCATGGAGGCTTCATCAAGGGAAAATAGCAGTTCATCACAATTAAGTCAGTGAGGCAGGATTTATTATAACAATCCTGCCTTTTTTATTTCTTCATTTCCTCCACCGCTTCGTTGAGCATTTGGACATACAAGCTAAGTCCCACGGCATTGATAGAGCCCGATTGCTCGCGGCCCAGAATATTTCCGGCGCCGCGGATTTCCAAATCGCGCAAAGCGATTTGGTAGCCCGAACCCAGCGCCTCGGCTTCTTTTAAAGCATCTAATCTTTGCTTTGCAATATCCGTTAATTTTTTGGCGTTGTACAGAAAATAAGCATATGCTTGTTTGTCTGAACGGCCGATCCTTCCCCGCAGCTGATAACTTTGGGCCAGGCCTAATTTGGTCGCATAAGCAACAATTAGTGTATTGACATTGGGAAAGTCCAGGCCGTTTTCAATAATTGTCGTGGCAACTAAAACATCAATTTTGCCTTCGCCAAATTCGTCCATGACTTGCACAAGCTGTTTTTCGTGCAGGCGGCCGTGGACAATGGCGATATTAACTTTTTTCCCTTCCCTCAGATGAGGGGAGAGGAGGGGAGAGGTGCTGAAATTCAACACCTCCCCTTTAATTCCCCTCCTCATCTGAGGAGGGGAGGAATGCAATAATTTTTCAATCTGCCTTTTGGCTAATTCAATTGTTTCCACGCGGTTGTGCAGATAATAAATTTGTCCGCCGCGCGCCAGCTCATATTTGATCGCCTGTTTTATGATTTTAAAAGAAGAAGGTTGAATAAATGTTTTTACGGGCATACGGCCCGGCGGGGCGGTTTGAATTAAGCTTATATCGCGCAGACCCGATATTGCCAGATGCATGGTGCGCGGAATCGGAGTGGCGCTTAAACTCAAAACATCAATCCCGTAAAGCGATTCGTTTGAACGCAAGTTGAAGTCAGACTTCTGATGCCCTTGAAGTCTGACTTCAACTTGTCCACTCCTTAATCCTTTGAAAAAGTCCTTTTGTTTAACGCCGAATCTTTGTTCCTCGTCAATAACAACCAACCCCAAGTTGGTAAATCGGACATCTTTTTGAATGAGGCGGTGAGTGCCAATTGCAATATCAACTTTACCATCTTTGATTTTTTTGACGGTTTCGACTTGCTGTTTTTTGGTTTGAAGCCGCGATAGCAAGGCAATATTTAAAGGAAATTTTTTAAGACGTTCAAAAAATGTATGAAAATGCTGGTGGGCTAAAATTGTTGTTGGGGCAAGCAGTACAACTTGTTTGCCGGCCAAAACGGCTTTGAAAGCCGCGCGCAAAGCAATTTCTGTTTTCCCAAAACCGACATCTCCGCAAATTAATCTGTCCATCGGCTTTTCCGATTCCATGTCTTTTTTTACATCTTCTAAGGCTCTTAGCTGGTCGTCGGTTTCAATAAATTCAAAAGAATCTTCCAATTCTTTTTGGATGGCATCATCGGGCGGAAAGGCAAAGCCGCGAGTAGCGGCTCTTTTGGCGTAAAGTTCCAAAAGTTGCCTGGCCAGTTCAATCGTGCCTTCTTTGACTTTGCGTTTTGTTTTATACCAGAGCGTGCCGCCCAATCTGTGAATGATCGGCGTTTCAAAACCGATGTAGCGGGAAAGTTTGTTTTCAAGGGCCAGCGGGATATAGAGCCGGTCTTGTTTTGTGTATTCCAGAACGAAATATTTTTCAGGACTTTCTGGATTCGGCGGACTAACAGAAAGTTCACCGCCGAGTTTTCCAGCATACCCCTTAAAAATCCCGATGCCGTGGTCAAGATGAACCAGATATTCGTTTGGTTTTAAATTGCTCAAAAGCAATTGGGGGGCGCGTAAGGCAAGTTTTCTTGTTGAAGTCTGACTTCGGGTGCCTTTGAAGTCAGACTTCAACAAGAGTGGAAAAATCTCGGCGATTTTATTGCCTAAAAATTCCAAGCGCAATGCCTTATCTGAATTTATGGCAAATATATCCAAAATGCCGCCCCGCTGGGAAAATTCTCCTTTTGAGCCCAAAGTCTGAACTCTTTCATATCCTATTTCTGTCAGACGGCGAAGAAGCTCAAACAGATTAATTTTCTGGTCTTTTTCCAAAAATATTGTATTTTCCTTCCACCAGACCTGGCTTTTGGCTATTTTTTCAATCTTGGCAAAATTTTGCGAAAACCAAAAAACATCCCGCTCTAGGAAATAAGGCGTAATGCTTGCGACTAAAATTTTATCTTTAACTTTATTCATTGTTTCTGGAATTTTAGGGATGTTTTTTCAGAAAGGGGTCGGGGAAACTGGGTATTTCTTCGCTAGTGGCGAATGGAAATATTAAAACCGCGAGGTGTTAAGGAGAGAGCCGTCCGCGGCGAACGACAAAACTCCCCGCTCTAAAAAATAGGGGGTTAGGCTGGCGATTAAAATTTTTCCTTTTACTCTTGACAACTGCATCTAGGCTTATGTATGATAGCCTATTC
>PEYL01000008.1 GCA_002774415.1 Candidatus Portnoybacteria bacterium CG08_land_8_20_14_0_20_40_83
ATTCCAAAAACCAATTGCACAATATTGAGCTTGGTATCGCGCAGGCGCGCCGCGGTTGGGCAACTCGTAAAGACATAATAAATAGTATGAGTTACAACGAGCTTATTGATTTTTTGGATAAGCATAAAAAGCAATAGCTTAACCGCGCAGAAAGGGGTCGGGGAAACTGGGTGTTTCCCTGCGGAGGAAACCAGCGACCGAGCACATAACATTTTATGTGCTCGGGAGCGCAAGAAACCGAGGGTTTCTTGGGAGCGAAGCGACGCGGTTGGGCTGAGAAGAAAGATATTATTAATACAATGAGTTACGAGGAACTTATAAAGTTTTTGAAGAAGAAAAACTAAAAATATTTTTAAATTTTTAATTGTCATTTTGCATTTTTCATTTTGAATTTTGCATTTGGCCGCAGGGAACATGCCTTTTGAGAAATCAGCCGGGGCAATTATTTTTTATAAGGAGAAAGATGGGATAATTAGATACCTGCTTTTAAAGCATAGGGCCGGTCATTGGAATTTCCCCAAAGGCCTGATTGAGAAAGGAGAAAAATTAGAACAGGCAGCTTTGAGGGAAGTCAAAGAGGAGGCGGGGTTGGAGAATTTAAAATTTGTTAAGGGCTTTAAAGAAACAATCAGATATTTTTTTAGGGTTAAATACGATTATCAGGTGAAAGAAAGAGGATTAAAAATGGGGCAAACGATTATGAAATTCGTCACTTATTTTTTAATGGAATCAGAAGATAAAAATGTTAGAATTTCTTTTGAGCATGAAAACTTTGGATGGCTAGAATTTAACGAAGCAATGGAAAAAATGAAGAAACTTAAAACTAGTCAGGAAGTTTTAAAAAAGGCGCATCAGTTTTTGCAAAAAAATGACGGAATTTGAAAACCCCGTTAGAAAATTTAAAAAGAAATCGTATACCAATACAAGTCGCATATCAAAATTTTCTAACGGGGTTTACGAAATCGTCAAAAAAATTACTGGCGGGAAAGTATTGACTTATAAACAAGTAGCGGTAAAATTGGGGAATACAGGATTGGCCAGAGCGGTCGGCAACGCTTTGAATAAGAACAGAGATGAAAATGTTCCCTGCCATCGGGTTATTCGTTCGGACGGAAATGTTGGCGGATATGCCAGCGGCACAGAAAAGAAAACAGCTATTTTAAAAAAGGAGGGATTAAAAATTCAAAATAAAAAAATCACAAAATGACAAAAAGGAGGGAAAGCGATGGAAGAGCGACAAGATGCCCATGTTGATTTTTTGACAAAGATGATAGACGCCTTAAGTCTGTCGACAAAAAAACTAGAAGAGCTGAAAATTGATTCAAACGAAGTTTTGGCAGAACTGAAAAAAAATATTGTGCTGCCAAAAAAAGACGACCAATGGGAAATAATAATCCGGCCGCGTATCAGAAGGATCGAGATGCTAACCGTCAAGACAAAAATGAGTCACGTTTTGTCGGTATTAAAACAGGGGGTGGCCAATTTAGAGAATTGGCTGGATGAATTGGGCAAAGAAATAAAATTAGGAGAGGAGCAGAAAAATGAAAAAAAAGATTGACTGGGGAAAATATAAGGATCGATATACTTCAAAAATCAGATGCTTGGCCGGCAATCTATGCGATGCGGTTGATGAAGCGCGAAAATCAGAAAAGGAAAATTCGTCTTTGGTTGAGGGAAAATTATTGGAAATACTACTGCTGGTCTGGAACGCGCTAAATTTTATCCAGACGAATAAGGAGGGAAAAGATTGACGAGCCACAATTTAAAAAAGATTGTGGCTCGATTTCTTATGAAAAACAAATTATTAAAAATTTTTAAATACTGGCTGCCGGTTATTTTGTGGGCGGGGTTAATTTTTTATTTATCGGCTCAGCCGAGCTTAAAATCGGGCCTGCCTTGGCCCTACGATTTTATTTTACGCAAAGGCGCGCATATTGTTGAGTTTTCAATTTTGTTTTTGTTGCTAATCAGTGCCTTTGGAAATTATCGAATGTCAATCAAAAAAGCCCTGCTTTGGGCTTTTTGTTTAACAATTTTATACGCAATTTCCGATGAATTCCATCAATCTTTTGTCGCCGAGCGGGTAGCTTCTTTAGCTGATGTGGCAATTGATTCTTTGGGTGTTTTACTGTTTACTTGGTGGCAAATTCGGCGATTTTCTTAAAAGTCTCGGGATTATTTTGAGCCAAATCTGCCAATATCTTGCGGTCAAGCAGGATATTTTTTTTCTTTAGCGCATTTATAAAACGGCTGTAAGTTACGCCCTGCTCTCTGCAAGCCGCATTAATTTGGATATTCCAAAGGGTCCGAAAATCGGCTTTTTTCTTTCTTCTATCAAAATAGGCGCGGGAAAGCGCATGGCGCACCGCATCTTTTGCCTGGCGGTATCTTGAAGAACGGCTCCACATATAGCCGGAAGCCATTTTTAAGATTTTTCTTCTTTTTTTGTGAGCACCAACTGCTCGTTTTACTCTTGCCATACCAGATAGTAGAAATTTGACTTGTTATCAATGGATTATCGATAACGTAGCCCTTTAATATTTTTTATGCCCTGCAGTAAAAATGTTATTATGTTTTGTTCGCTTCGCGAACTGTCAAATTTTCCAGGTAGTAGAAACTTGGCTCGTTTTTGTTTTGGTTGCCTTCGGCAACCAGCCGAATTTTCACTACCTGGCATATTATTAATTGATTGTGCTTCTTAGTGTTTTTGATAGGAATATATAATTTTTTTTAATTCTTCCAGACCTTGTCTTATTGCCCGATTTTTTAGCCAAAAAATGATTCTGGCCGGCGGGCCGGTGTAAAGCTTTTCCTGTGCGCGTAATTTTAAAACGCTTCATGAGCGCTTTGTTCATATTGTTGTTTTTATCCGTCTATTTACCGATTATCATAGAAAAACCTCTTGGCTGTCTGGTTATTGGCTGTTCAACTGCAACTCCTTCTTTCAGCAATGACTTGAATTCTTCTATTTTATGTTTAGCTTGATTTTGAAACGCTTTTTCTCTACCTCTTAAAATTATTTCAATCCGAACTTTATAGCCTTTTTTTAAAAAATTTTCCGCTTGATTCACTTTAAGCTCTAAGTCATGTTTGGCAGTATTTAAACCGATTCTGATTCCTTTTAATCCCGATTTTTTTTGATGGACTTTTTGCTGGCGTGCCTGTTTCTCTTTCTGATACTGGAATTTTCCAAAGTCTGCTATGCGGCAGACGGGCGGATCGGTTTTTGAAGCTACCTCTATTAAATCAAGGCCTCTATCTTGGGCCATTTGCAGCGCTTGGCCGGTCTGCACAATTCCAAGCTGCTTGCCTGTTTCGTCTATCAGGCGCACTTGGGGAACTCGTATTTGATGATTGACACGATTTTGCTTAAAGATATATTTACGCTTAAAAATTATTTTTTTATTTTTGTTTCCTGTCTTAAGTTATATTTTTTGATTAACATTTCTTTTTTATCTCTTCGCCATTTCTTAATTTGAATTTCTCTTTTTCTTGCTTCTTTTAATGTATTACATTCTTCGATAAATACATAAATGAAATTAGCTTTATTTTTTGTAAACGCCGCGCCTTTACCAGTATTGTGGTCACGGAGTCTGT
>PEYL01000079.1 GCA_002774415.1 Candidatus Portnoybacteria bacterium CG08_land_8_20_14_0_20_40_83
TTTACTCATCACGCTCCTTTTATAGACTTCGAGATGCTCCAGCGCTATTCCCGTTCCCTTTGCCACGCAAAACAGCGGGTCCTCGGCTATATAACAGGGCACGCCGGTTGCCTGCGAAATCAATTCATCAAGATTTTTCAAAAGCGCACCTCCGCCGGACAAAACCATTCCCTTATCCATAACATCGGCCGAAAGTTCGGGCGGAGTATCGTGCAAAACAATTTTTATCGTCTGAATAATTTCTCTTAAATTGTCCGCTATCGCTTCAGTAATTTCGTTGGATTTGACGATAATATTTTTTGGCAGGCCGGAAATCAAATCGCGGCCGCGTGTCTCAAAAGTCTGCTCAATTTTTTGCGGCAGAGCGCTACCAATAGCAATTTTGATTTCCTCGGCCGTTCGCTCGCCGACCGCCAAATTATATTTTTTTCGCAAAAATTCGGTAATTGCCTGGTCAAGTTTGTTGCCGCCAACCCGAACAGAAGCCCATGCCACAATTCCACCCAAAGAAATCACTGCCACCTCCGATGTTCCGCCTCCAATATCAATAATCATGTGACCCGCCGGCTCGTTAATCGGTATGCCTGCCCCAATTGCCGCCAGCACCGGCTCTTTGACAATATAAGCGGCTTTGGCGCCGGCGTTTAAAGTCGCATCAACAACTGCCCGCCGCTCCGTTGAAGTAATTCCGGCTGGAACAGCTACCATAACTTCAGGCCTAAAAATTTTTATGGACCCCATCGTTTTATTTATAAAATAGCGCAGCATTGCTTCTGTCAATCGATAATCGGCAATCACCCCGTCTCTCAACGGACGGGAAGCGATAATTGTGTCCGGCGTGCGGCCGAGCATTTCTTTGGCCTCATTACCAACTGCCAAAATACGATTATCGTCTAAAGAAATAGCCACAACTGTCGGCTCGTTGATAACCATCCCTTTGCCCGGAACAAAAACAAGCGTATTTGCCGTGCCAAGGTCAATGCCGATTTTTTTGATGAAAAATGGCGTCATAGAAATTATTCTTTTATTCTTTTTATGTCAGCTCCCAATCCTTTTAATCTTTCTGCCAGATTTTCATATCCCCTCTCAATCTGATAAATATTGTCAATTTCGGTCTGGCCTTGCGCAATTAAGGCGGCCATAACCAATGCCATACCGGCCCTCAAATCTGGACTGACCAGTTTGCGGCTGTGCATTTTTGTCGGCCCGTTGACTACGACACGGTGAGGATCGGCCATGATGATATTGGCGCCCATTTGGGTCAAGCTGTCGCAAAAAAGCAGCCGCCGGTCATAAATAGTTTCGTGAATTAGACTAGAACCATGAGCTTGCGTCATTAAAACAGTAAAAGCCGACTGCAGATCCGTGGCAAATCCAGGATATTCATGGGTCGTGATATCATAAGACAATATTTTTTTTGACGGCAAGATGCTAATCGAGTTTTTGGACAATCTATAATTAACGCCAATTTTGTCAAATGCCGCCCAAAGTACTTCAAGATGCAATGGTTCGCAATTTTCGATCAAGACCTCTCCGTTATTTGACGCGGCCGCCAGCATCGCGAAAGTCCCGGCTTCAATTCTGTCGGGAATAATTTTATATTCCCCTCCCTTTAACTCTTTGACGCCTTTGATTTTAATAATCGGCGTGCCCGCGCCCTGGATTTGTGCCCCTATGCTGTTTAAAAAATCGGCCAGGGCCGGGATTTCGGGTTCCATCGCGCAATTTTTCAAAACAGTGACGCCGTCAACAAAACAGGCGGTCGTCATCAAACTTTCTGTTCCGGTCACCGTAATCTTCGGAAAGAAAATATCTGCGCCTTTCAGTTTCTTTGCCGTCAACCGATAATTATTTTCTAAAATTTCAACGCGCGCCCCCATTTTTGAAAAACCATCAAGAAACATATCAATCGGCCTGGTTCCCGCGCCGATAACGCAACCGCCCGGATGAGGAAAATAGACTTCCTGACAGGAAGCCAGAAGCGGCCCGACAAACAAGATTGAGGCCCGAAACTTATTGACCAGATCGGCTGGCAGATTAATACAGGTCCTGTTTTTGAATTGTATTTCAACGGTTCCGTGCTTTATTTTTTTTACGCGATGACCCAGAGCAATAAGCATTTCCTCCGCCCGCCGACAATCTTCAATTTCGGGCAGATTGGTAACTAAAATTGGCTCTTTGGTTAAAAGTGCCAAGGGGAAAATTTTGAGCGCCGCATTTTTTGCTCCTTTCACTTGAATTTTTCCTTCAAGATCCTTACCGCCGTTGATAATTAATTTTTCCACAGAAATCAGTTATTGATTATTCTCTTATATGTTATATTAAATTAAGAACATTGGCAATAAATGCCACTGAATGAAAGAATGTCTACCGTTTCTTATAGAAGAAGATGCCCTTGAAAAATTATAGAAACCCCCACACCATAACGAAAATTATATTTGAAAAAACTTGCATTTGTGCTATAACTAAATTATCCTATTTGAGTCCAGATAGCCAAATAAACCCTGCGCCTACGGCGCTATCTTCGTTTGGTGTGGGGGGAAAAAGTGCTATTCTTAAAATCAAATGACGCGCAATACCAGACGAATCATATTTTTTGGTTTTGTATTGATTTTTTTAATTGTCACCCCGGGCGTTTTGCTCTACGCCACGGGTTATTCTTTTGATTGGGAGAGTAAACAACTAATTAAAACTGGCTCGTTTTATTTCCAATCGCAGCCGGCCGGCGCGCAAATAAAAATTGACGGCAAACTAATTGATACAACGCCCAGTTATGTCAGCCGCCTGAATCCCGGCCAATATCAAATCCAAATATCTAAAGACGGCTTTTTGACATGGCAAAAAAAATTAAATATTGAAGAACAGATCACAACCGAAGCAAGAAATATTTTCCTTATTCCGCAAAAACTTAATCTTGAATTAGTTACCGATAATGTCACCTCAACCAAAGATTATTTTTTAACCGAGGATCAAAGAAACGTCCAGATGCAGACGGCCCTAATCGCTTCCTCAACTTTGAAAGACGTTCTGGGTTTCACTTTATATCAAAGTGATATTTATTATCTGCAAAAATCCAATCTTATTCTTTTCAAAACCGACCTTTCGGGCAGGAACAAAGAACAAATTTCTTTACAGCCCCTGCCAGAGCCCGGCAAAACTGACTCCGGACAACAAAAAATTTATCAAATAGTAATTTCACCTGAACAGACTGCGGTTTTTCAGCCAGGCGGCAAGTTTTATCTTTTAGACAAACAGACTAAAATTTTTAATTTGCTGGTAGACGAAGTTCAGGGAATAGAATTTTCTTCGGACAATGAAAAAATTCTTTTTTGGACAAACCATGAAATCTGGGTGATGTGGTTAAAGGAGGTTTGGGCGCAGCCGTATAGAAAAGCCCAAGATAAAGAACTAATCACGCGCTTTGCAGATAAAATAACCTCGGCCTTGTGGTTGGTTAAAACCAATGAACATATAATCTTTGCTGTTCAGGGAAACGACAACAACAGTACTATAAAACTAACCGAGCTTGATGGCCGCGATATGAGAAATACTTTTGACATTCATTCAGGCAAGATTTCGGAAGTTTATTATAATCAAAACGATGATTTGCTCTATATTTTAACTGACGGCAAATTATATTCGCTTGACTTATTAAGGTCCTAACTATAGGATGTAGTATTGCTCTTTCACATCAGAGGGTAACAACAAATATTGAAAGGAGGACGAAGTGATGAACATAAAGTTGCTTACGCGAGAAAACATTCCTTGCTGGTATGAATTGTCGTGGCGGCAAAAAAAGCCAGCCATTATCCTAAAAATCCATAAAGATTTTATTGCCAGTATTAAACCCATTCGAATTCGAGAAGATGCGCCTATTGTTAAAACGCTCAAGGAACAGTTTAAATTTGAAAGTTTCGCGGGCAATTTTAATGGAAACTATGGGTTTGATAATGCTTTTGTTCGGGTAGGAAAAAGAGGAAATTTTGTTGAGTTTGTCGTCAAAATTCCAAAGGTTAAAAAATGGACGGGTGAAATTTGTGGCGATTGCAATGGTTCTGGCAAACAAAAATTTTTAGATTTGAGGAGAGATTGTTTCCATTGCGAAGGAACAGGCAAAGAATGCATCTTTGATTGGCAACCTGCCTATGCAATTTCGGCCAGTTTCACTATCTTTACCACATTAGCGCGATTCCCAGGAATAGAAACGTCAGAGCCATTCCCCCAACTTATAACAGTTAATACCATAACTGGAAGTGATATGCATGGCGGATCGCTGGGCGGAGAATACAGTATTCCCTTCGTTAAATGGTTGACTTCTTTATTCGGGACAAACTCTGTTCCTGAAATGGTCCAGGCAATGAAAATCGCCTACAATCGTATGCTCGGCTTGCACAAATTTGACCAGTTCCATTTTCGTGCTTCAGTTGACTACGAAAGTGGCTGGCTGAATGTTAGCTGCCCCGGAAATGCCTGCGGCCTAAATCCTGTCCATGGTGCGGGATATGATATGAAAAGAGGACTGGGATATGAATTTGACTGTCATAATGTGGATACGCCAATACAACAAATCACTCTTTTGGCCGGCCTATCGGCACTGCATGACAGAGCGCGGAAAGAAATAAAAATTTGAACAATCAAACAAAAAAGCACTCAATTCCTTGGGTGCTTTTTCTTATTTGTAATAATTTACCTCTTCGCCCACTGCGGTGCTCGCCTGGCTGCCTTCAGCCCATATTTCTTCCTTTCTTTCATTCTCGGGTCGCGCTTTAAATAGCCGGCCCGTTTTAATTTTTTGCGGAAATCAATGTTAAATTTAACCAAGGTTCGGGCTATCCCATGCCTGATTGCTTCTGCCTGCGCGTGAATGCCGCCGCCTTTCACTTTCGCAATTATTTCAAAACGGTTTAAGGATTTGAGTTTTCTCAAAGAAGCCTCAACGGTCTGCTGCAATTCCATCAAAGGGAAATAATCTTTGTAGTCTTTCTCATTGACGCTAATTTTGCCTTCGTCTTCGGCCATGGGCCTAATTGTAAAAAGCCTGACTCTTGCAATTGCAGTTTTTCGCCGGCCGACTGCTTCATAATATTTTTTTGGCTTTTCTGATTTATCTTCTTTGTCAATCGCATCAATTTTTTCTGGCTCAGCAACTTCAATTTTTTCTTTTTTTTCTTTGGCAGCCGGAGCTTTTTTAGTTTTCACTGTTTTTTTTCTTGGAGCCATATGATTTATCTTTTAATTTCGCCCTGATAAATTTTTAAACGCTTAATTATTTTTGCCCGAGTCCGATTTTTTGGCAGCATTCCTAAAACTGCTTGGCGCAGAACATTTTTTGGATCTTTCTTAAATGCTTCCTCAAGTGTTCTTTTTCTCAGCCCGCCCGGATAGCCGGAATGCTTATAATAGATTTTTTGCTCCAGCTTTTTTCCGGTAAATTTCAAATTTTGAATATTAAAAACCTGGACTTCATCGCCTGCGTCAATATACCGCAAAAAAGCCGGCTTGCCTTTTCCCCGCAGTAGCACAGCAACTTGCGCTGCCAAGCGACCCAGCTTTTGTTCGGTTGCATCAATTTTATGCATTTTGATTTCGGCCATAATTTTTAAATTTGCCTTGTTATAGAAAATGGGTTAAAAATTTATATAAATTCAATAAAAACCACCGGTGCTCCGTCGCTCGATCGCTGACCGAGCTTCACAATTCTGGTATAACCGCCGGCCCGTTCTTTATATTTTGGCGCAATTTCTTTAACTAATTTATTTAAAGCTGTTTTTGGCAAAAATCTCTGGGCAAACCTTATGTTTGCCAAATCTCCTTTTTTCGTTTTTGTTATCAATCGCTCGGCAAGACCGCGGATTTCTTTTGCGCGCGCCTCGGTCGTTTTTATTTTTCCCTGCATAATTAAATTAATAACTAGGCTTTTTAAAAACGCCCGACGCTGGTCCCTCTTCTGTCCAAATTTTCTTCCTCTATTTTTATGACGCACTTCTTTGTTTCCTTTCTCCTTTTATTCTTTTATCTCAAACCCGTATTTTTTGAAAATTTTCTTTATTTCTTTTATCCCTTTATCGCCCATTCCTTCGATTTCCTTGAGCGAGCTTTCACTTTTTTTGCTCAAACCCCCCAAGGTCTTAATCCCTCCCTCAATCAATGCATTTATTGTCCTTGTGGAAAGCTTTAAGTCTTCAATTTTTATCTTCAAAACGTCTTCCGACGCTTCTTCTTCGCGAATTTTTTGGCTTTGCTCTTCTGCTTTCTTTATTTCTAAAAATAATTTAAATTGATTGACCAAAATCTCGGCTGCCTGCGCAAAAGCTTCTTCGGGAGCGATGCTGCCGTCTGTTTCTATATCAATTTTAAGACGGTTAAAATCAGTTCTTTCTCCCACTCGCATATTTTCTACTTCAAAATTTGCTTTAAGCACCGGAGTAAAAATTGCATCAATGGCAATCATCCCAATTTCCAATTTTTCTTTTTTTCTCCTCTCAACGGGAACAAATCCGAGGCCTTTTTCAACTTTTATTTCCATTTCTAGTTCCGATTTTTTATCAGTCAAAGTGGCAATAACGGCATCTTTATTTATTACTTCTACATCCGAACTCACTTTAATATCACATGCTTTTACTTCTTTTTGTCCCTTTGCCGAAATAAAAACCATTACCGGCTGATCGGTGTATAATTTAAATCTGACTTTTTTTAAATTCAGTATTATCTCAATTGCGTCTTCTACAATTCCCGGTATTGTTGAAAATTCATGCTGCACTCCCTTTATTTTAAAACCGGTGGCCGAAGCCCCAGGCAAAGAAGAAAGAAGCACGCGGCGAAGGGCATTCCCTAAGGTTATGCCGTAGCCGGGATAGCAACCTTCAATTTCAAAAACTGCCCGATTGTCTTCTTTTTCAATAACTTTTGGCGTTATGGGAAGTGGTATATTTTGCATAGTTTTTTAAAAAGCGAGGGTATTGCCTCAAAAAACATCGCGCAACCGCGCCATTAAATTTTTCAACGGAATAGCTAATGCGCGGTGAGCGGCTCGGCAGCGGCTGGATTAAAACTTGTTTTTACATTTGACAGCCGACTGCGGTTTTTTGAGGCAATGCCCGAGCGTAGTTTATCTTGAATAAAATTCAACTACCAAACCCGCTGGATTTAAATCGCCTAAATCAGCGGCGCTAGGAATATTTAAAATTTTCCCTTCAATTTTTTCTTTTTCAAGCATAAGCCATTGCGGGGTTTCATATTTTTTTAAAATAGTAGGTAGATCTTTCATTAAATTCGATTCTTTTATTTTTGGACTCAATGAAATAATCTGATCTTTCTTTATTTGATAAGAAGGAATATTTATTCTTTTGCCGTTAACCAAAATGTGGCCGTGGTTGACAAGCTGGCGCGCCATTGTTCTTGATTTTGCCAATCCCAAGCGAAAAATAACATTGTCCAGGCGCGTTTCCAGTTTTTTTAATAAAATTTCTCTGGTATCACCCTGCGCTGCCATTGCCTGTTGTACATATTTTTTAAATTGTCTTTCTCGAATCCCGTAGATTCTTTTAATTTTCTGTTTTTCTGCTAATTGTTTACCATATTCAGATGTTCCGCCTCTCCTTTTCCTTGCTTTACCATGGATTCCAGGTGGGTCGGGCCGCTTAACCATGGCACATTTGGGACTAAAACAACGCTCTCCTTTCAAAAAAAGTTTCTCCCCAGCTCGGCGGCATTTTTTGCATTTTGGATCTGCCATATTCGCTTTCGCTCAAATTAAAAATGTAAAATTAAAAAATCAAAATGACAAATCAATCCTTCGACTCTCTGGTCTTTAGGCCAGAGTATGCTCAAGATTGATACTGAGCGACGCCCATTCGACGTTGCTCAGGGCGTCCTGAGTGGAATCGAAGGACGCCTTTATTCTCGCCCTTAAACGCGAGGTTTGGACATCATCAAATGTATCAAATTTTAAAATTAGCTAATGCTAAAATCAATTCTGAATTTCCTTCATTTTGCATTTTATCCCGCTTAGCGGGATCATTTTGCATTTTGATATTTGATATTTGAATTATTTTACACCCTCCTTACTTTTCTCGGCCGACAGCCGTTGTGCGGTATCGGCGTTATATCTTTAATCGCTGAAATTTCAAGACCATGACTGCCCAACGCCCGGATTGCCGCTTCTCTGCCGCTGCCAATTCCCTTAACAAAAACTACAACCTCTCTGACACCCAATTTTTTAACTTTCTCCAAGACCGCCTCAACCACCTTTGAAGCAGCAAAGGGGGTTGCTTTCTTTGGACCCTTAAAGCCCAGTCCTCCCGAGCTTGCCCATGCCAAGACATCACCGTCCATAGTTGTCAGTGTCAGAATGGTATTATTATAGCTTGATTGAATAAAAGCCCTCGCTTTTTCAACCCTTCTTGATCTAATTTTGTCTGATCCTAAAACGGCTTTCTTTTGAGCAGCAGATAATTCCTGCTCTTCACGAAGCACATCTTGTTCAGATTGAGCAATAATTTTCTTTTTTCCCATAATTTTCTCTCTAAGACGAGGCTTGTTGCGAGCAAAACATCGCGCAGCCACGCCCGCTATTTTTTTATTACTTTCTAAGGCGTGGCGAGCGTGAGCAGCAGCTGAATGATAACCTTATATTCTGAATCAACGGGCTGACTGCGTTTTTGCGAGCCAACAAACCGAGGCTATGTTTTCTCCGCTGCCGGCCTTCTGCCAGAACCCATGGTCTTTCGAACATTTCCTCTCACGGTTCTGGTGTTTGTCCTAGTTCTTTGGCCCCTAACCGGCAGGCCCCTTATGTGGCGAACTCCGCGATAAGAACCAATGTCTTTCAACCTCTTTATGTTCATCATCCGCTCCCGCCGCAATTCGCCTTCGATCTTATATTTTTTTTCAATAATATCTTTTAATAAATTAAGCTGTTCAGCTGAAAGTTTATTTGCTTTAAGATTTAGGTCAATTTTTGCTTGACTTAAAATTTTACTGCTCAAAGAACGCCCGATTCCATAGATATGGGTTAAAGCAATCTCCATTCTTTTATTGTCCGGAATGTTTACTCCTGCAATTCTTGGCATATATATAAAATTTTCAATTACCAATTTTCAATTTCCAATCCAGTCCCGCGAAGCGGGATATTTTAGAAATTGGGAATTAGAAATTAGAAATTCTTTTGCGGAGCAAAAGCTTTATCCCTGTCTCTGTTTATGTTTTTTATTTGAACAAATCACATAAACCCGTCCCTTGCGGTGGACAATCTTGCATTTTGCACAAAATTTTTTGACTGAAGCTCGTACTTTCATACTTTTTATTTTAGCTTCTATAAATAAATCCCGTTACATCCGCCC
Organism: Candidatus Portnoybacteria bacterium CG08_land_8_20_14_0_20_40_83; assembly: GCA_002774415.1. Classification (GTDB taxonomy): domain Bacteria; phylum Patescibacteriota; class Minisyncoccia; order Portnoybacterales; family GWB1-42-6; genus CG1-02-40-82. Next base: position 9,342 of record PEYL01000079.1, read on the forward strand.
CTTAGACAAGGTATTCAAGAAGTTCTCTTCTTTTTATTTTCCATTCACCCCGTTAGAAATAAAATTTCTAACGGGGTTCATCCTTTGCCTAAAAGGCAGGGGATTTCTGGATGTAACGGGATAAATCATAAAAAAGACGGATACAAAAGATTTTCATCTGTTATCCGCTTTAGATAATATCTGCTAAGATAACCGCTGAATAATTCTACCTCGACTTGAATCGTATAAGCTCAATTCCACTTTTACTCTATCTCCCGGCAGTATACGAATATAATTTAGCCGCATGCGGCCCGATAAATGAGCTAAAATCTCATCTCCATTCTCTACCCTAACCTTAAAAAGGGTACTGGGCAATGCTTCAATAACTTCTCCAATTTTTATAATTTTTTCTTTTTGGTTAGACACTCCTTGTTTTAGATTACTCTGTCTAAAATACTGCTAAGTTATCTGATTTTCCCCCATATTGGGCTTAGATAATCCTCGGTTTATATTATAACGCAATTTAAAATTAGTCAACCCCGTTAGAAGTTTAACTCGCCGACTGCATAATCTCACAAAGGTAAGCCGTAGGCAATTCGATAAAGAATTATCTTCCCGCCTCAAAAACTAATTGAACTTCTAACAGGGTCAACCCCGTTGAATAATTTTTTATGCAAATTAAAATTTTTCAATTTTTATTTAACGGAGTCAATAATGATATTAATTTTGTCAATCTGCTTGGGTATGCTTTTTGCCCAAAAGGGCCAAAGCGAAAATTGGGCTTCTTTTATTTCCTGACGACCAGATAATATTTGGCGTACCTCGCTTTGTTGCTTTCCGGCAATTAATTTTTTTATTTCTTCCTGATTCACCTTCCAAATGATTTCTTGAGAACCGGCGACGCCGAAACTCATCTGGCCTTTGTCAATGTCGATTTTCATGTCTTTATAATTAAATGATATCTGATTAACCATTTCTTTGTTGCCGTCAAGATTATCAGATAAACTCCCCTGCAATAAACTATAAACATCTGCCTCTTTGAATACCAAGACCGTTGCCAAGCTTGTTATAGAAAGCATAAATTTTTCTGCTTTGCCCCCGACATCAACCGATGGTTTTATTTCGGTAATCTTTGTTTCAGTTGCGCCCTCCAAAACTTTCAGGTCACTGGAAATTTGCGCAGCTAAATCTGTCTGAATTTTTTGATTTAAGCTTTCCGAAATTTTGCTCTTGGCATTGTCAAAATCGTCTTGCGTTACAACTTTTACATTTTCGGTAGAACCACCGCTCATTGACCCCTTCGATTTACCGTAAAATCCCGCATATTTTGGCGAGTCCTGAAAACCGGGGATTGAAAAATTGCTCGGCCCGATGTTATAGGCGGCACCCGGCTGATCTGCTTCAACATCAACATCCAGAAAGCTGGCCAAAATTTTGCCCTCTTCAATCTTTGCACCCGGAATCCTAATTGTTTTTGTCAATCGGAATATTTTACCATCCTGTGAAAGAAACCGCGTTGTTTCTACCAATGCTTGGGGACTGGAACTGTAGGCATTATAAACTGTTATTGTCCCTTTGGCTTTTTCGTTTAATTGACGCCGGCCGGTAGCTAAAAATTCCTGGCTGTCTCTTTCCTCTAGTTTTACAAGCTGGGCGGGTATTTTATTTGAAGCTACATCAATTTGCGATAAATTTTTATCGGCCAGTACTTTAAAATCAAACGGTATCTGCTCCCTTTTTGCAGTAATTGAAACGTCGGCTTTTGGCAAAACCAGATAAAAGATGACCCCGGCGATAATAATTGCAGAAATAATAAATATGCCAAAAATCTTTTTTGGAAATGAAGAAACAGTGCTGATTGCCTCGCGTGATTTTTCTTGATTTTCAGCAGGATAAACAAGCGGTTTTTTTGCAATATCTTCTTGCTTATAAGACTTAATTTCAAAATTTTCTTTTATAGGAATACTCTCTTCTTTTTCAAAAATTTGTTGCTTGCCTAAAATTTTTGATTCTGTTTCCTCCCTATGCTCAAGCAATAAATCGGCTGATTTTTCAGAAATATCTTCAATTTTTTTTGTGGTCAATTTGCCAGGCGGAGGGGCTCCCGATTTAATGATATCGCTCATCCGCAAAGACGAAGATTTTTTTTCTTCCTTAAGAAATTTTTTAAATTCATCAGGCGTCACCTGTTCCTGCAAAATAGCGTCTTCCGGGCGCTCGAGATGCTCATCTAACTGTTCGGGTAGCGATTCACTCACTGAAAAACCCGTCTTTTTTGCCAGACGCTGCACAGCCGAGTCTTGAGAAACAATAGTAACTTTTTTTCTTAAATTATCTGCTTCCCTTTTTAGCAACTTAAGATTAACTAAACTCTGACTGATTACTGCTCCCTCCGGTATCACCAAAAAAAGCTCCTCTTCTTTGGTCCTGATGAGTTTATCAATCACCGAAGTTATTTCTTCATTTGCGTTTATATAAATATTTTTTTCATTCATGCTTTTTCTTCTAATAAATTTTTACTAAAAGCGGGACGACTACGGTTTTGCAAGTCAATAAACCGAGATTATGTCTGCATTAATCTGATGGCTCGGCGCAACATCGGCGCAAAAAGGCCCTCTTCTTCGCCCAGAAGCTGGGTCGATAAACTTGCCAGCGCTAAAGGAGTGACATCTTTCGGCTCTTTAAGCCTGCCTGTTTTATCTTCTATACTAATAATTTTGGCCGGGTCAATAAAATTAACTTCAGGCGCCTGTAGTACCGGCAAATCGTGAATCCATTCACCGCTTTCCAATGCCTTTTTTATTCCCAACAGACTGCTTCCTCCTCCGCATAATAAAATTTTAGGAGGCAAAGGGCTTAATTTTGAAAATTCATTAAGTGCCAAATTAACCCCTGATAACCAGACTTTGATATCTTGACGAAAGATATCGGAAATTTTCTTTTTTACACCGGAAGAAATTTCCCCGCTGCTATATTTTAATTTTATCTGTTCGGCTTGCGCAAAATCAAGCGATAAATTGTCGCAAAGCCTTTTTGTAAATGCTCTGCCGCCTAAAGCAAAAGATTTTATTCCTTCAAGACCGCCTTGGCGCATAAGTGCTATATCGGTTGTGCCGCCGCCGATATCAATAAAGATCGCGTCGCCGCCGCCTTCTATATCAACTGAGCGCGCGATTGCATATGGCTCGGCCGCAATAAAAAGAAGTTCAAGATTTAAGGCTTTTGCAATAGAATTTATTGCGCCCAAATGCATCAGCGGCGCATAGGCATTAAAAACGCCTAAGGTTATTTCTCGTCCCTGAAATCCAAGCGGGTTGGTCACCTGGTATCCGTCAATTTTAACATCAACTATCGTTGCATTAATTAATTTTACCTCAATTTCAGAAATGCCGCTTTCTTCTGCCAAATCCTGCCTTATTTTATTAAACGCCTTCCATTGAATTTTCTGGATGATATTTTTTAATTCCGGCAGTTCAATTTTTTGCTTTTGGTCTTCTCTTTCGCAGGCAAAAGAAAAAGTTGCCCCTTTGACAAATTCGCCGGCAATTCCGATAACTGCCTGACTTATTTTCTCTTTAGCTTCTTTTTGCCCTGTTTCAATCGCCTTTCTGCAGGTTTGCGCCACTCCCGGAATATCAGTCACCGCTCCCGCTATCATATGAGAGGTTTTCTGAGGCTCAAAACCAGCTCCTATAATTTCTCCTTTTTTATTATTTTCGTCTATTCTGACGATCAGCGCTTTAACAAATTCCGTCCCGATATCCAAAGCTAAAAGGCAATTGCCTTTTATTTTGCTTCTGCCTAAAATTTTATCAAAAAAACTCATTTACTTTAAGGCGAGGGCACCTGCCGAGAAAAACATCGCGCAGCTGCGCTCAATAATAACTTGCTTTTTCCAAGTCAATACTTAGCGCAGCGAGCGCTGAGCAGCGGCCAGCTGATAACTGCCTTTTACTTTTTTCGGGCCGACTGCGTTTTTTGGAGGCAGATGACCGAGCTCCTTTATTCTAAAACTGCTTTTATTCTTCTGGCTCCCGCGCTCACCGATTCTTCTTTTAAAATTTTAAAATGACCCAGCTGTCCTATCTTTTCAACATGCGGCCCTCCGCATATTTCCTTACTAAATATTTTACCATTTTCAGCGATTGTGTAAACCTTAACTTTTTCCCCATAGCGGGATTCAAAAACTCCCATTGCTCCCTGCTCTTTTGCTTCGTCAAGACTCATTTCTTCCATTTTAACTGGCAAGTCCCGAACAATTGTCTGATTCACCAAATCTTCAACTTGTTTTATTTGCTCCAGTGTCAACTTTTGGGGATGAGAAAAATCAAAACGCAGACGCTCGGCTGTAATATTTGAACCTTTCTGGGTTACATGGCTTCCCAAAACCTGCCGTAAAGCCGCCAGCATCAAATGCGCGGCGGTGTGATATTTTACCACGTGCTCTGAATGGTCTGCCAACCCGCCCTTAAATTTCTGCTCTGCACCAGCGCGGGAAAGTTCCTGATGTTTTTTCAAAGATTCATGAAATTGCTGTAAAATTCTATTTTCATCATCTTTCGTTAATTCGGTAATACTAACTCCTTGTTCACGATTATATTCTTGATATAATTTTTTAATTTCCTCAAGACTCATTTCTATCGGAAATCCATATGTAGAATAGAGATTAAATAAAACATCGCCACTTAATCCATATTCTGTAAAAAATGATTTTGAGAGAAAAGAAATAGTTTTTTTTGGCTTCATTTTTTCAAGCACCTTCAGCCCCTTTTCTAGCGTTTTAGTAAATTTTTCCTCCTCTCTTACTAATTGTTCTTCAATAAACATACGATTACTGGATAGTTCCAGATAAACATCCCGATACATTTCAATCACCACATTCGCGATTTTAAAAGTAAAAATATCATTTATGCCGAGTTGTTTGCCATACCGCACTGCTCTGCGTATAAGACGACGGAGCACATAACCTCGTTCAACATTAGACGGTTCAACTCCTTCTGCCAAAATAAATGTCGCCGCTTTCAAATGATCAGCAATAATTCTGAATGTTTTAATATTTTCTCCTTCGTATTTTTTATTGCTGATTTCTTCTATTTTTTTAATAAGAGGTTTAAATAATTCTGTGTCGTAAACATTGTCAAAACCGTCAAGAACAGCGATTGTGCGCTCAACGCCCATGCCCGTATCAACATTTTTTTGTTTTAGCTGCTCAAATTTTCCTTCCGCAGTTTTGTTAAATTCCATAAAAACATCATTCCAGATTTCCGCGTATTTTCCGCATTTGCAGCCGGGTTTGCAATCGGAACCGCATTTTTCTTTTCCCGTGTCATAAAACATTTCAGAACAAGGCCCGCAAGGCCCGGTTTGCCCGGCCGGCCCCCACCAATTTTCTTCTTTGGACAAATAAAAAATCCTCTCTTTGGGAATGCCTAAACTTTCCCATATCTTAGCTGACTCTTCATCGCGGGTGGCTTGCCCTGAGTTTATCGAAGGGTCACCGGCGAATACCGTGACGCTTAACTTTTCAGACGAAATTCCTAAATAATCTCTACCGGTTAAAAACTCAAAACTCCATTCAATCGCTTCTTTTTTCCAATAGTCGCCAAGCGACCAATTACCCAGCATTTCAAAAAAAGTCAGATGCCAGGAATCACCTACATCATCAATATCTCCTGTCCTTATGCATTTTTGAACATTAACCAATCTTTTTCCGCCAGGATGCTTCTCGCCCAAAAGGAACGAAGTTAAAGGATGCATCCCCGCAGTCGTAAAAAGCACGGTTGGGTCGTGCTCTGGGATTAAAGAGGCCGAAGGAATGATAGCGTGGTCTCTTTCTTTGAAAAAATTCAAATATTTTTCACGGAGTTCATTCGCGGTCATTAGCAATAGTTTAACACAAAATCTTGTGCTTGCCAATAAAAACCATTCTTCTTTTTTCCCTCTCCTCTCGTATTTCCAAGAAGGTCTTTCCGTCGCGAAGGACTTTTATTTTTTTACAGTAATGTTTCATTTTGATACGATCGTATCAAAATGAAGCATCTATGATTCCCCCGCCTAAAACTTCCCCCTTTTTACTGCAAAACACAACACTCTGGCCCGGCGTTGGAGCCCGTTGAGGCTTTTCAAAAATCAATTTTAATTGATTTTTGTCCTGAGCTTGTCGAAGAGTTGCCATAGCCGCTTCACTTTTATACCTTATTTTCGCCCAGACTCTCGTCGGCATATTCAATGGCTGACCGTCTACCCAATTAACATCGCTGACTATCAATTCCTTTCTATATAAATCTTTCTCATCATTGCTCACATACAAAATATTTTTTCTGTTGTCTTTTTTGACTGCCCACCAAGGCCCCCGCCATGGAGCGGGCAAGCCTGCCAGAGGTAAATTCTTACGCTGGCCAATCGTGTAATAAGCCAATCCGGGATGTTCCCCTAAAACCTGACCTGCCAAATCCATAATTTTACCCGGTTTTATCTTTAGATATTTTTTAAGAAAACTTTGAGTGTCATTGGCGACAAAACATAAATCAAAACTCTCGCCCTGCCTGAATGGCAACCGCCACTTTTTTGCCATTTGATAAACTTTTTCTTTTGTATAGTCGCCTAATGGAAATATTACCCGATTCAATTGTTTCTGCATCAACGTATATAAAAAATAACTCTGATCTTTATTTGAATCTTTTCCTTTAAAAAGTTTGGTTTGGGATTTAAAATTTAGGATTTTGGATTTGTTTAGAATTTCGGATTTCTGATTTCGGATTTTACGTTGTAATCGGGCATAATGTCCGGTCGCCACAAAATCCACTCCGATAGATAGCGCTTTTTCCATCATCAACCCGAATTTAATTTTTTTATTACAGACAATGCATGGATTTGGAGTTCTGCCTATGGTGGTCTCTTTCAAAAAATAATCCACTACCTCTTTTTTAAATTCTTTTTCCAGACGTAAAATATAAAAAGGAATGCCAAGTTTGGCAGCTACGTTTCTTGCCGCCTGCTCAGCGCCCGCTGAACAACAGGTGTTGCGACCGCTCCTGCCTTCTTTCCAAAAGCGCATAAAAACTCCAACGACATCAAATCCTTGTTTTTTGAGCAACGCCGCGGCAACGGATGAATCAACCCCTCCAGACATTGCTACGACTACGCGCTTTTTTTCAGTTCCGCCGGCTTGCCCCGCAAAATCCCGCAGGGATTTGCGCGGGGACATTGCGACAACAACCTTTCGGCTTTGTTTTTCAATTTGATTTAAAGCAACTTTTGTCATATAATAAAATCTAACCTAAACATTAACAAATGTAAATATGCTCAGCTATAGCGATTTAAGACCCGGCGTCTTTTTTATTTTAGACGGACAGCCTTATGAGGTGCTGGAATTTTCGTTTTTGCGCATGCAGCAAAGAAAGCCGGTTGCCCAGACAAAAATAAAAAATCTTATATCGGGAAAAATCATTAGCCGTAATTTTCAGCCCAATGAAACTTTCCAAGACGCCAATATTAATTATAAAGACGTAAAATTTCTTTATAACCATCGCGAAAAATTTGTTTTCTGCGAAATTAACGACCCTTCAAAAAGATTTGAATTGGAAGAAAGTCAGATCGGCGAATTAAACAAATTTATGAAACCCAATAGCGAACTGGAAGTAATTGAATTTAATAATAAAATTATAAATATTGCCCTGCCAATAAAAATGGATTTTAAAGTCATTGAGGCGCCGCCCGGCATCAAAGGCGATACGGCCCAAGGCGGCACCAAAGCGGTCAAAATAGAGACCGGAGCGACGATAAATGTGCCTCTCTTCATAGAAGAAGACGACATCATCAGAGTAAACACCCAAACTAGCTTGTATACGGAACGAATAGAAAAATCAAAGTAATAAATTACTTAATTAGACAATTAATGAAAATCCGCCCCAAAGGCGGATTTTTCCTAGTAGTAAATTACTATCTGCTAGTCGCTATTTATAATTCTATCTTCTCTCCCTCATTTAAAACTTCCCTATTTGAATTGTCAGATTTGTTTTCGCTACGCTTACTATTCTGGCCTGGGACCGAATTGCTTTTTTTCTCTTCCGCATCGTTTTCTTCCTCGTTTTTTAAAACTTCATGCAGGGTCTCGCGCAGCTCCGACAAATTAACTTCTTTTTTCTTTCTTCGCGAATCTGAAAATTTGGCCGGCTCTTTCCCAGCGGCTTGGGCCAAAGAAATAGGTTCGCCAGTATCTTTAATTAAAATCTCGCTTGAAGGTTTTGAGTTTTCCGGTCTGAAGTTTGGCGTAAAGGTTCGTGAAGTGGACGCAGAAAAAGTTCTTCCTTGCTCCCGCATTTTTGGCAAACAATCTTTGCAATAGACGGGCCTGACCCCATCGGGCTTAAATTTTACCTGAATTTTTTTGCCGCAATTGGCGCAAATTGCATCAAACATTGGCTGCTGCTGTTCATGAAATTCTGTTTCATGCGCTCTTGAAAATTCTTTCCCCAAAGTTTTTCTTTCCTCTTCTTCGTTTTTAATTACTCCGCTCCATTTGGCAATTTTTTCCTCAACTTCGCTGCGGCTCGTGCTGTAGCGCTCTCGGGAAACCTTAATGATTGTTTCTTTATACGAAACTTCGGGTTTGGGAAACGGAGCGAGAGTTGTGGCGGAAAAAGGCCGCGAAGCCATGCCATCAATCATCAGTTTCAAATAAATCTGCGCAAAGCCAAGCCCCACCAGGTCGTTGACCGTAAACTCCGGCTCAAATTCTTTTTCAATAAATTCAGCGTCATACCCGCCGACTCTGAAAATAATCATCGTGCCCACGTTCCCAAAAACCGCGTCTCGCACCGGTTCAACCATCTGGGTGATATACTGATGCGCCAAAATTAAATCCAGGTGGTATTTTCTGGCTTCAGACAAAATTGCAGCAAACGATTCGGTAGCAAAATTTTGAAACTCGTCAACATATAAATAAAAATCTTTGCGTTCTTCTTCTGGCACATCAATCCGCGACATGGCGGCCAGCTGAAGCCGCGTGATAAGCATGGCGCCCAGTAAAGCGGAATTGTCCTCGCCAATCCTGCCTTTGGATAAATTCATGACAAATATCTTCTCCTCGTCCATAATCTCACGGATATCAATGGCTGATTTTGTCTGACCGACAATATTGCGAATCAAAGGACTTGTCAAAAACTGCCCGACTTTGTTTTGAATCGGTGCCACTGCCTCGGCCATAAATCTGTCGGGATATTTGGTGAATTCATCAACCCAAAAACTTTTAACAACCGGGTCGGTAATTTTTTCCACCACTTTTTTACGGTATTCCTTATCAATCAAAATGCGCATAATGCCAAGAAGGGTTGAGCCGGGATATTCCAAAAGAGCCAAGATTGCATTTCGTAAAAGATATTCAAGCCTCGGACCCCATGACTCTGCCCATAGTTTTTTAAAAACACCTACGAGCCCCGAAGCAATAAGATGCCTATGTTCAGGATCAACTTTTTCAATGGCATTGAAAGCAATCGGAAAATCCAAATCGGCCGGATTGAAATAAATCACATCATTGATCCGGTTCGAAGGCACATAATCAAGAATTTTTTCGGAAAATTCGCCGTGCGGATCAACGATACCAACGCCCCTGCCTGCCTGAATATCTTGAATCGCCATATTTTCTTCAAGGGTTGTTTTCCCGGTGCCGGTTTTCCCGATAATATAAAAATGTCTCCGGCGGTCGTCGGCTTTTATCCCAAATTTAACTCTCTGATTACGAAAGTTAGTCTCGGCAAATAATGTTAGTTCTTCATTCATTTATTTTTTCCTTCTTTAGCGTAAAGCAAGCGGCTTCTGGAACCATCGAGCGACGAGCGGGCATGGTATCCCGACGAAGCGTCGGGACGAGCGAGGAGCTCGCTGGAGCAGAAAATTCCCGCTGGGAATTTTCTGAGTTTCCAGAAGCCGCTTGCTTTACGCCGCTTCCCCTACCCTGTCGGCAGCCCAAGCGGCGGCTCGGCTTTCTTTGTTTCAAGCCAAGGAGTCATAGGCGCTTTAACCGAAGTTGTCGGGAAATGGAAAAGACTGGCTAATTCTTCAATATTAAATATATAGCCTTTCTCCCAAAAACTTCTTGTTTTCAGAAGACGGAGCAGTCTGCGCTGCTTGAAAATTTTTCTTTGTTTTGCAAAAAGATAATTGGCTTTTGTCGTGGTGACTTTATCCGGCCTCAAATTGTTAGCGTTTAAAGACGCGAACTGATTGAATAAGCCCATGATGGCGCCGACATTAGGCATAGCAAAAATTTCCCTCCGTCCAAAATAGCCAAACTGAATTTTTGCTTCGTATCCTTTTTTTGCCGCTTTTAGTTCGATGGCGTTTATGGTCTCTCTTTGTCCGGGCGATAACATCTGAAAAGGAACAGCCGCTCCCACTTCCGTGGGGACAGCGGCTGGCCTTATTTTGTCCATTAAGCTCTTAACTTCTTTTTCTGACCTTTTAACCCAATCATCCGCCAACGGCCTGATCAGAATCTGAATCCATATCTGTTCCCCTTGTTTCAACTTACTCATCACTTCCATCAGACCGGCTAAGGGATCAATAAAAGGAGGGCTTGTTGGCCGCATAACGATATCAACGTGCTGCATATAGGTCCGGATCGGATAAACATCGCTTTTTGATAATCTTAAACGCGCTCCCCAAATATCCCAGTTTTTATTTGGGATATCTGTCGGAACATTTTGGACATAATCATCGGTTTCTTTAATTTCTGCCTGCGGATACTGGCTATAAATTTGAGCTTCAATTAAATTCCTGAATTTTGCCGCCCCTCTAATGAAAAAATGGATTTCGCCATTGATGCCAACGATTTCAAGACTGAAGTAATCCTGTGTTCTACCTTCAAAATACTTCTGATATTTGGTTGTCACCGTACCAAAAATCCCCCAAAATCCGGCAAACACTTGCTCCATTATTTTGGGGGTTCGTTCAATATCCCTGGGAGGCCTAATTTCTAAAATTCGCCAGTCTATGCCTTGCCAATAAACGCGTTTTATATAATACATCCATGTCTCAAAAAAGGCGACTGCCAAAACTATCGGCAGCCATATCCAACCAATGTCAAAGATAAATCTTATTATTGTTTTTAAAACCTCAAAGGTAAAATTCATTTTCTCTTTTTAAAAAACTTGGCGGCTTAGGCGATATTAAAACGCCCGTCCTCCAGCCTTTTGAAATATTTTTTGTTTTGAAGATTGATTAAGATGGTATTTTCCTTAATCAGCCTCTTGGCTAAAACTTTTTTAACTATATTTTCTTTAGACAAAGACCCTTCTTTTTTTAAAATGTCATAGATAACATCCAAAACAGTGCCGGGCTCGTAACCCCATTCGGCTAACGCATAAATCCCGCGGCCGATTAAAACAAAACGCGGATCTTTTATCAGCTCGTTATGAACCGTCTGAATATAAGCCGGTCGCAGATTAGGAAGCTGGGAATTGATAAGCTCCGTGATTTCAGAAAAATGAAACGGTCGGCTTTCTTTTTTCAAAATCAAATAAGCCTTATCCCGCACGCCTCTGGGAGAAATTTCCGGCCAGCCGACCGGCCCAAATTCGCCAAAATTATTTTGCTCAATTAATTTAGAAGCGTCAATATAAGAAAGCACGGCTTTATCAGAGACACCGGACAAGCCTTTTTTAATAATCTCTGAAAGTTCTTTATCGCCTAAGGGCCGGCGATTTTTATCAAAGTATTTTATTGCCGAGTCAACTGTTTTTTTTGCAATTTTTATGGAATTTTTATTGATAGTCCAGGATGGATAAAATTGGTCGGTCTCCGCCAGCCTTTCAAATGGTTGACTCAAAGTCAAAATTAAACTAATAGCGGCGCGGCAAAGCGTAAGTTCTTCTCCTTCTTTTTCCATCTGGGCCAGTTTTTGGGCAGGCAAGCAAAAACAGACTAAATCATTAAAAGTTTTTTCTTCCCGGCGCATATCGCCGTAGTCTTTAAAATAAGTATGGATCTCGTCTTGAAGAGGTTTCAGCCTCAATTGAACTTCGGGCTGCGCTAAATGATCGAGGCCGTTCTTTTCAATCTGGCGGACCCGCTCTCTTGTAATATTGTATTGATCACCAATTTCCTGAAGAGTTTGCGGAATCCCGCCGGCTAAGCCAAAACGTCGGCGAATCACATCCTGAGTTCTCCGATTATTTACCTCCTCCAAAATTTCTGAAACTAAATTATATGGATTTTCCATGACACACAGAAAGCGTAGCCTCGTCCTTTGGACTCGGCATACACGGAAACGCCCACACGGATATTATTATATCGGGGTCATCCGTGTGTAATCCGGGTATCAGTGTCGCTTTTTTTTAATTACCTAAAGAATATCACACTATCCAAATCTTGTCAAATCAACTATTTCTTTGCCGTCAGCCGTTTCTGCCTTAATCTTTCCCAACTGACAAGCAAGGAGCTGGCAATAAAGATAGACGAATACGTGCCAAAGAACACGCCAATCAGCAAGATCAGGGAAAAATACTTAGTCGTTTCGCCGCCAAACAAATATATGGAGAATAATGTGAAAATGACAACCAAAGATGTGGTGATTGAACGGCCAATTGTCTGATTAATGCTCGCCTCAACTGTGTTTTCAAAATCTCCGGATCCGCCTTTGCGCAAATTTTCTCTGATCCGGTCAAAGACCACGATTGTGTCATGAACGGAAAAACCAAGAATCGTCAAAATCGCTGTAACAAATAAAAGTCCGGCTTCGGCTTCCAAAAAATGCCCTAAGACAACAAAGAGTCCAGTTGGAATGGTTACATCGTGCAACAATGCTAAAATTGCAGCTACGCCGTAACGCCAGGAAGCGACAGGCCGGGATACCTTTCTGAAAGCATAGGCGATATAGATAATAATCATCAAAAGGACGCCGCCAATCGCCCACAAAGATCTGCTTTTCAATTCTTGTCCAATTACTGGCCCGACTGATTCAAAACTCTTCTCTTCGGCCTCGGCTGGAACGCCTAATTCTGATAAAATTTTCTGATGTATTTCTTCATTCACGTCTTTAAATTTAAGAATGTATCCTTTGTCGCCGATTGGCTGAGTGCTTATATTTCCCAACCCTAAATCTTTTAATTTATCCTGAGTCGCGCTAATGGACGGCCTTTCGTTCTTGAATTCAATTTGCATGAGAGAACCGCCCGTAAAATCAATGCCCAATTTTAATCCCCAAAAAATCAACGCTAAAATACTGGCGCCAACAAATATTCCAGAAATGATAAAAAATATTCTTCGGTTGTGGATAATAGGAATCATATTAAATGCGATCCTAATCTACGAATAGCATCCGAATTATCCGAATTCGGAACATTCGGATGAAAATTCGGATTATTCGGATCGCTGTTTTTTTCCTCCAAACAGCCACACGTAATTGTGCAGTCTTTCTGTCATTATAGCTTTTAAAAATATCCTGGTTACGGTGATGGCAGAAAACATGCTGACCAAAATGCCGATCGCCAAAGTCAAGGCAAAACCTTTAATGATGCTTGTACCTAGCCAAAATAAAATTAGGCAAGTAATCAAAGAAGAAATATTTGAATCGCGGATAGAAGTCCAGGCACGTTTGAATCCTTCGTCAATTGCGCCGCCCAAGCTTTTGCCCCAATTTAGTTCCTCTCTCATCCGCGCAAAAATCAAAATATTGGCATCAACTGCCATGCCGATGGACAAAATGAAACCGGCTATGCCTGCCAAAGTCAAAGTTACGGAAAATAATTTAAAAATTGCTAAAACAACAGCCGTATAAATTAAAAGCGCGATTGTGGCAACGAGGCCAGGCAGGCGATACCAAAAAATCATGAACAGAATAACTGCAGCCAATCCTATTAGTCCAGCAATTAAGCTTGTATTCAACGATTTTTCGCCAAGCGAAGCACCGATAGTTTCCTGACTGATAAGTTTTATCGGCACAGGCAAGGCTCCGGCATTTAAACGCTGGGCTAATGTTTTTACTTCCTGCTCTGTAAAACTGCCTGTTATTTGCGCTTTACCGCCCGATATCACATCCTGGACCGTCGGAATGCTGATGGGTTCACCGTCAAGATAAATCGCAACTTTTTTGCCGACATTGCGGCGGGTTATATCTTCAAAAAGCTTTGCGCCCTCATCGTTAAATTGCAAAGAAACAAGAGGCCGATAAGTGGTCTGGTCATAATTAATCTGGGCGCCGGTCAAGTATTTGCCGTTTAAGCCAGTCGGCTTATAGCAAGGATCGTTCGCAGCGCCGTAGCCGCGAAGATAAGGAATCAGAACGTTGGGATTGCTACAAATTACATCTTTAACTTTATCCAGTGTGTCTTTATCCAAACTTTGTGACAAAATTTGGTCGCGCTCGGCAGTCGTCATTTCTTCCTTAAATTCCAAAAAGGGAGTTTCGCCAATCATCTTGATTGCCTGGTCAATATCGCGAATTCCTGCCAGCTCAACAATTAATCGGTGATGCTGGCCGACAGTGTCAATTTGCACCACCGGCTCGGCAATGCCAAATGCATTGACCCGGCGCTCAATAACATCTCTCACTCCCTGCATGGCGTCGTTGATGTTGCCGTTTGAAATTTGGCTTAAATCGGCTTCGTAAACAAGGTGCGTGCCGCCCAGCAAATCCAGTCCCAACCTGAAAGGAAGATTAAAAAATTGAGGAATACTTGGCAAACTCTGCAAAAAACCAACCTCATTTTTTTTGGCGTTTAGCCAATCAACGCCTTTGTTCCAGGCTTTCGGATAATCCAAAAATCCGGCAAAAAAAGCCAGCAATATTATTGCCAGCACAATCCAAAAAAGGCGCGACACTTTTCCTTGCCTTAAAAATGAAGCACCGCGCTCCGGTGCCTCCCGTTTGATAAATAAATCAATAAGTCTCATAATGACGGGTGGTGCGAAATCCCGCACCAAAAACCATCTAAGTTATGCTCTGCGATTTTGGTCTTTTGGTGCGCGGATAAAAACCTGAAAGGTTTCAAAATTATATCGGTAATTTTTGCCATACAGAAATACTTATTTATCAAGATACTACAAAATGCTTTTTATGTCAAAGCCTAATTCAAGAGCTTGGTGAATAATGCCAATCTATTCCCTTTTTCGAGCGTAGCGAGTTGAAGGATTTTAAGCAAAATTTTACCCCCTTCGACAGGCTCAAGGAGTAAAATTTTGCTATTATGCACCAAACTCATTCAAAAATTAAACAGGAGGACAAAAAAACAGGGATTAAATCCCTGTTTTTTTTATTGGTCTAATTTACCCCCACACCAGAAAATTACTTCTGGTTATGAAGATAAATATTACCCCTTGGTGTGGGGGTTTACCATCTAGAACCGCCGCCGAAACCTCGGCCGCCGCCGCCGCGATTAAAATCTCGGCGAGGAGGACGAGCCTCCATTGGGCGTGCTTCGTTGACTGTCAGTGTGCGACCATCGAGTTCCTTGCCATTTAAAAGCTCTATTGCTTTTGCCGCTTCCTCTTCGGAAGACATTTCGACAAAACCAAAGCCCTTGGAACGGCCGGACATTTTGTCCACGATAATTGTCGCGGTTTCAACAGTGCCAGCCTGAGAGAAAGTATCTTTCAACGTATCCTCAGTGGTGCTGTATGACAAACCACCAACGTATAATTTCTTTGCCATTTTGTTGCTTAAACTTATTAATTTATTTATGTAAGGCGACCTCTCATTTGAATTCTTTGGCCGCTTACACTTAATAATTAGCATAGGGCAAAGAAACTTATTGAGAAACTTACAATATATTCATTATACACCTTTGAAAGGAAATGTCAACCCCGTTAGAAGTTTTTATAAAAACTTCTTTTTACGAACTAAATAGCCGTAAGGCGAGTTCGCTTTCAAAAATTCAAATATTACCGCCTTGGCTGAACTTCTAACGGGGTCAAGTTTTTTGTAAGTATTAAGCATTATGATAGAATGTCAGTTGTAAAATTAGCTAAAGGTTAGGAAATTTAATTAATAAATTTAGCTAAAATTATGACTGATCAAAAAACCCACCGACGCTCTTTAAGGAATGGGATAATAGCCGTCCTGACCAAACTCAAGCGTCACGCCGTCAGCCACGGAAAATATGGGATATTTCTCGGATTAGGCTAGGCAGTCTTCCTGCAAATGGACGAGGTCTATGAATTTTTCCCAATCCAAATTTTTATCCTTCAGCACTATTTCCAAAAATTCTCTCCCCGCCGGCTCCAAAATTTTAAAGATTTTAAGATTTTGCATATTCTAGAAATTTCGATATATCGATATTCCGAAATATTATGTTATTCCTCTTTATAGAACTTCTCATAAATCTCCGGCGCGGTTGTTTTTAAAATTTCTTTCATCGGATCCTCTCTTTCAACGCGCTTAAATTGTATTCCCTGGCGCGAGCCGCCTTTAACTTTATACGCGAAACTTTGGATTAATCGCGAACATTCATCGCATAATTTCAGACCGCGCTCCATATCTTTGTCTAAAACATAATGCCTGTCGTACGCCAAATACAACTGACTCCTTGCTTCTCCGACCTCACCCTTGGCAATGAATAAGGCATCAATTAATTCCGACCGCGTCCCTCTGTCAAATCCTTCCGCAATATTGGACATTGGCGATATGATAGTTTTGCGGATGTGCCATTTCAATTTTGGGTCTTTAAATATCGGCTTATCGGTAATGTCAAAAATAAAATTGGCCAATTCTCTTGTTTTCTGCCAGCAAATTAAGTCTTCAAATTTTTGTATTGTCGCCATTTTTACATATCGATATATCGAAATTTCGACATATTGAAATAATATTCCCGCGACATATCGAAATCTTGAAATATCGAAACGTTATTTTAGTTCAAACGCAATTATTCCGTATTTTTTGATTTTTTCTTTATAATTAGGGAAGTTCCAATAAACTTGGCGCAGCTCTTGCTCAGTTGAAACCCACGGATTAACTTGCCTGATTTTATATTTTTTCAGCATTGCTTTTATTGTTTTAAAATGCCGTACGGCTTTAACTACGTTTTCAAATCTTTGTTTTCCGCAGACTAAAACAATCCTGTCCCCGGCACGGATATTCTTAAATTTTTTCGTCGCCGCGCGCGTTTCAATCTTTTTGCTGCCGTTTTTAATCGCTTCAAAAATATCTCTATTCACTGCGCGGAATTTTAATGTTGTATTTTTCCCCATAACACTTTTATTGCTTTAATGATGTCCCACACGGATTTTCTTTATTTCAAGCCATTTTCCAATTTGTAAACCCATAGAATTGGTCAAAATATTGAAAATGCCACGGGGATTTTTAATTTGAAACCACATAAGCCAGCACATCGAAATTCGGGTCATAGAATTCTATCATTTCATACTCTGGCCGCTTAATGAGGCGCAAATTTTCAGGATGGTCGGATAGGCAATCTTTTTTGAAGGATTCGTAATCGGTCTCAAAGTCATTACATCCAACCTGTGGGCGTTCGGGGTCGGGTTTCCTAATGCGCAGGTGCGTTATCTGGTTGTCGTCAACAATTATAGGCTCATGTAGCTCAACTCTCGGTCCGTTGTTGTAATTGTACGGCTTGCCTATTTGCCCCAATATCTGAATTAATCTTTCAAACTCAGGTTGCGAATGCGCAAATATCGTTAACGACTTAATCGGAAAGCTCTTGCCGACTATTCGCTTAGCCAATTTCGTGGTTTCGGTAGCCACATATTGTACCGCTTCTATTAACTCTTCTTTGTTTTTCAGTAATTTCCTCATAACTCGTTGTCCCTACGCCCCGTGGCATCTTTTGTATTTAATCGGCCGGCCATCCGGATGTTTAGCGCCGCACCAGCAAGGATCGTTGCGGCCTATTTTTGCGTTTGGCGCAAAACGGGCGCCCGTCCCGCCTGGGGCGGAATTAGGGCGGCCGATATCTTTATTGGGCGACTGTGACATGGGCGTACCGGCCGGGGGACGATTCTCAAAAGCTCTTGCCATCGGATTTTCCTGACGCGGCTCTTTTGTCAAAGAAACTCTATAAATTGTCTTTGCCACGCTTGATTCAATTGCACCAAGCAAGCTCTGAAACAATTTATGTCCTTCGTTTTTGTATTCAACCAAGGGGTCGCGCTGGCCGTAAGCGCGCAGGCGCACCGAATCGCGCAAATGCTCCATATTGTCCAAGTGGTCCATCCAAAAAACATCAATTGTCCGCAGCATTATTAATCTTTCGATTTGCCGCATATTTTCTTGCCCGACTTCTTTTTCTTTTATCTCATAAGCATTTTTTGCCGCCTCAACCAGATAATTCGTTATTTCCTCACTATCTTTAAAATCTGCCAATTTCTGCCGTGCATCGCCGGGCAAGGGAAAAATAGAATTTGACACTTCATAAATTTCTTTAAAATTCCATTCAGGCTGCTCGCCCAGCGTATTTGCTTGAACTAAACCGACTATTTCTTTTTCAACTGCTTCCATAATCTCGTCTTTGAGCGATTTTTCTGTTTCGCCGGCCAAAACTCCCCTGCGCCAGAGATAAATCCTTTGGCGCTGCTTATTCATTACATCATCGTAGTCCAAAACATGTTTTCTTATATCAAAATTATATCCTTCAATTTTTCCCTGGGCCGCTTCAATGGCCCGCGATACCATTCTATTTTCAATCGGCTGGTCTTCGGGCACATTAAGTACTTCCATCATCCGCTTTAGCCGGTCTGAACCAAAAATTCTCATCAGATCATCTTTAAGTGAAACAAAAAATTGGGAAGAACCGGGATCCCCTTGTCTGCCGCCGCGTCCTCTCAACTGGTTATCAATTCTCCGAGCTTCATGCCTTTCTGTACCAATTATATGTAAACCATCCAAGGCCACTACCCTATCGTGCTGCTCTACACTTTCCGGCCTGCCGCCCAAAATAATATCTACTCCTCTGCCGGCCATATTTGTGGCAACGGTTACCGCGTCTGCTTTGCCGGCCTGCGCAATAATCTGTGCTTCCTGCTCGTGGTTTTTGGCATTTAAAAGCTGATGGGAAATTCCTTCTTTTTTCAGCAAAGCGGATAATCGCTCGTTTTTTTCTATTGACACCGTACCAACCAAAACCGGCTGGCCTTTTTGGCTCCTATCTTTTATTTCCCTGGCTACGGCCTGGAATTTACCCCTTTCTGTACGATAAATTCTGTCCGGCAAATCCGCCCGGATCATCGGCTTGTTTGTCGGAATAGCCGCCACTTCAAGATTATAAACTTTTGAAAATTCTTCGGCATTGGTGAGCGCCGTACCGGTCATGCCCGCCAATTTTTTGTACATGCGAAAATAATTCTGAAAAGTAATTGTCGCAAGGGTGCGCGATTCCTGCTGCACTTTTACTCCTTCTTTTGCCTCAATTGCCTGATGCAGGCCTTCTGAATATCTTCTGCCAAACATTAGTCGCCCTGTAAAATCATCAACAATAATCACTTCGCCTCCGTCGGCTGACGGATTCACAACATAATCCTTGTCTCGTTTAAAAAGAATTTCCGCGCGCAAAGCCTGTTCCAGATGATGGGCATAACTCACACCGCCTTCGTTATAAATATCCATGCCCAAAATTTTTTCAACCTTGGCAATTCCTTCTTCGGTTAAGCTGACCGCCCGCATTTTTTCATCAACCGTATAATCTTGCTCGGCTTTAAGTTTGGGCACAATTGTCGCAAACATTTGATAAAGCTTACCCGAATCCACATCCGGCGCCGAAATTATCAAAGGTGTCCGCGCCTCATCAATCAAAATTGAGTCAACTTCGTCAACAATCGCATAATTATGGCCTCGCTGGACCAATTCGCTCAAATCGCCAACCATATTGTCGCGCAAATAATCAAAACCAAATTCATTGTTAGTGCCGTATGTTATATCGGCTTTGTATGCTTGGAAACGCAACACTTCTTTTAAGTTCTCCATCTCTATTGTCACTTCATTTTTATCACTTTGGGCTGCGGGCTCAAACAAATACGCTCTGTCATGCACAATGCAGCCCACGCTCACTCCAAGCGCATGGTAAATCGGCCCCATCCAGTTTGTATCGCGCTTGGACAAATAATCATTAACCGTTACTACATGAACCCCTTTTGCTTGGAGCGCATTTAAATAGACCGCCAAAGTCGCCGCTAAGGTTTTCCCTTCGCCTGTTTTCATCTCAGCAATTTTCCCTTCGTGCAATGTAATTCCGCCAATTAACTGCACATCAAAATGCCGTTGCGAAATTGTTCGCTTGGCCGCCTCTCTCACCGCCGCAAAGGCTTCAGGCAGCAAATCGTCGAGAATTTCACCCTTGCCAAGGCGTTCTTTAAATTCCTCAGATTTTTCCCGAAGCTCCAAGTCCGAAAATGCCTCAAATTGCTTTTCGAGTTCATTTATTTTTTCCACCAGCGGCATATATTTTGACACAACCCGGCTGCCAGAATCGCCAAAAATTTTAGAAAAAATAGCCATGTTCTTTTGTAGGCGCCGCCCCGACGAACGTCGGGGCGGCGCCTACATTTATTCTTTATAATTGTACCCCCATTTGACAAAAAATCAACGCTTGAAAAAAAACGGGTCAAAACCCGTTATCGCACCTCAGAAAATATTTATTAAAATCAAGCAAAAATATAGCCAATAATCTTGTAAACTAATTTGGCGGCCAAAAAATCCGGCGCATTTAGGCCCTGAATTGGCGCAAGCTCCACGACATCGGCTCCGATGATATTTTTCTTGGAAGCAATTGCTTTTAAAATCTCCATCGCCTGATACCATTGCAAACCGCCCGGTTCCGGCGTGCTGCAGGATGGCATAATCCCGGAATCAAACGCATCAACATCAAAAGTTAAATAAACATTTTTATCTAAAGAATTAACAATATCACTAATTTTCCATCTCGCCATATCTTTTGCCCAAAATGTTTTTATTCTTTTTTGATTTTCTTTCCAAAAACCGAACTCATCGGTATCGGTGCTGATATTCCTGATGCCGACTTGCGTTAGCGTGACATCCCCCTCCCTCTCCTTCTCCCTTTGCAAGGGGGAGGGAGAGGTGAGGGATGAATTTAATTTTAGGCATTGACGCATAACACAGGCATGATTATAAATCGTGCCTTCGTATTCTTCGCGCAAATCCGCATGGGCGTCAAATTGCAAAATTGAAATTTCGCCATATTTTTTTTGAGCCGCGCGAACGGCTCCCAAAGTCAAAGAATGTTCGCCGCCCAAAATCAGCGGAAACTTATTTAATTTATAAATTTCATTAACAATCTCTTCGAGCTGCCCAATCGCTGCTTCGTGACTTTTTTTTATTTTTGGCTCGGCCAAAGTCGTAATCGCCACCTCTTTATAAACGTCTTTTTTCAATTCTTCGTCAAAGGTTTCCAATTGCGGGCTGACTTCAATAATGCGCTCGGGACCTTTATGCGTTCCTTTGCCAAAACAGACCGTTTTTTCCAACCCAAAAGGCACGATAACAACATCGGCCAAATCAGGCGAATTTTTTTCGTCTAAAAAATTTTTTTTCGCTAATTTTAATTTCATCTTGTCTTTCTGCAAAAATTAATCAAACATAGCCCCAGGATTGTAATTTATCACTATCATGATACCAACGAGTGCCAATATCAACGCGATAAAACATATCCTGGAGACGAATATTTTTAATTCTATTATAAGCTATTCTCCTTGCCTCTTCTACGGTAATGCTGGATCCTGTTACTACTAAAGCATATCCAGATTCTCCGGCTAATTTGAAATCACCATCCACCATTTTTACATCTCCCAAGTGAATTCCTTCCATTGTGTTAGAGTTTTTAAACAAAATTGAAGAATCTTTATAGATAGAAAAAATCTCTTGGTTAATAAAAGGGAATGGGGGGACTGCCAGCACAACACCAATTTGGAATCCCTTCTTTGTCTTGATTTCTAAATCTTTACCATGGGCAAGATTCAACAAAAATTCACCTATTGATTCAGTAATGCCTTCCAACTGAACACTAATTGTGGGGTAACCAAAGCGGGCGGTAATTTCCAAAGGATAAATCCCACGACCATTAACAATGCAATTAATATCAAAATAGCCGATATAATTATTTTTGGATATAACTTTTTCCATTTTTGCTAAAGTGTTGTCAAAAATAATGCTGGCATAATTCCAATACATCAGTGTCCCCATTTCTCCAGTAAAAGGACCTTGATCGCCAGGAAATAATTTTTTATGCTCAAAATTTATATTCAAAGGACGAATAAAATTTTTACCATTAAAAAAACCGCCGATTGCCACCTCTACTCCTGCTACAAATTTTTGCAGCTGAAAACCATCCATTTTTTTTAGCCACAATTTTTTGTTGTGTTCCATTATTTCTATAATGTCTTTTCCGTCCTCTTCTTCACCTATAAATAAAATGTTTTTTTCGTCTCCGGTTACCTTATTGGGTTTGAAAACATATCGGCCGGGATTATTCTTTAAAAAATCTATCGCTGAATCAAAATTATTAAAATTATGATAGGGTAAAATGTTCATTCCAGCTTTTTTCATTTCCTCTTGACCAAACTCGCGATCTTCTTCAGTTTTATCAGTATAAACTGAACCGCCAACAACTAATTTACCGGCTTTTCTTAATTTCTCGGCAATCTGCCCAAACCCTGTATCATCAAAGACAACGATGTCCGCCCAATCAATAAAATTTTCCCATTTGTCAACTTTATCAAGCAAACCATCATAAACATCGGCATCAAACTTATCTTCTACATGTATCTTCACATCATGTCCTTCTTTTCTTATTTTCCAAGCCAAATCACCGCTTAGGCTCATCCAAGAAACAAATAAAAATTTTTTTTGATGAAACTCTGTGTTGTTGTTCATCTGAACTATTTTGGGCTTTGATTTTATTTTTTTTGGGAAACCTCGGATTTACTGAAAACCGTTGGAATAATTACCATAATCTACTGTTAATTCTTCTCCTTTTTTGATATCTCTTAAAGCAAAAAATTCTTCCCCGTCTTTATCTATTACATTTGGATTATCGGAACGGTTCAGAAAAAAACTAATATCAATTTCATTCAAGCTAAAATTTGGCAAATAAAGCTTCCTCTTCGTGATAACATAAAAATCCTTCACCATTTTTTTAATTTCTTTATTAATTTTTTGATTTTCAAAAACTAATTTTGGATTAACGGCAATAAACTTTGTTTTTCTTGTAAGCTTGAAGATATTAGTGCCCTCTGGAATATCCCTGACAGCAAATACGCCCACACCTTCTATTTTTGATGGTCTCAATCTACAATAAATGTTCTCTTCTAAATCTTTAATAATTTTTCTGATAATCTTTTTATCGGTCATATCTTTTAATAATACAAAAATTATATGTCCAATAATTTCACTTTCTGAATACAGAAAAAGTGTAGGTTTTATAAATCGCTGCTGGATGGAATTTCATTTTAAAAGCCAATAATTTTTCTTCGCTCCCGCCAAAATCAACCAGCTGATAATTCCTTCTCTTTAATTCTGTTAACTCATCTAAATAAGAAACTTCACCGATATTTCGATAACTATAATCATATAAACCAATGCAAGAATAATAATCTCGACTGTTGGGGATATTCCAGCCGGCATTAATCGAAACCGGTCGATTATTTACCAACATAATTCTAACCAAGTCACAACCTTGAAAATCGTTATTGATAAATCTTAGATATTGCAACGAATGAACCTTATCAGTGCTTCCGCGCTGCTTCTCCCATTTAAAAACTAATTGTGTCAAATCCTCTTTTTTTATCTGATAAGATTCTTTAATCTGTACCTGATTCTCTTTAAAGAATTTATTTCTCATATTACGCAGTCTTTTCCATTTTTTCCCCTCTAATTTTTCGCTCCAATCTTCCAAATCAATCAATGGCCAAAGAAGGACATAACTGGGTTTAGCCGCTCTGAATTTAGAAGACTTAACTGCTTCAACAATTTCTTTCCAGAAATCCTCCGTCATATCTTCCAAGATTATTTTTTTAATGTTTCTATGTGTAAAAGTCCAGTCGAAAAACTCAAAAATTATTTTTTTCTTTGAACGCTGAAGAGCAATCGGATCGGTAAGCACTCGCCAAATATTATCTCGCTGATAAGCAAAGAGTCCCTGATTTCCATCCCATTCAAAAAAGACATTCTTTTCATTTTTGCGGCTATAATTCAGGTAGAAATGAAAATGATGCTGAGCTAAATGACCGTATTTAGAAATTGTCTTCTGAATTTGTTGTGCATTGCTTTGAATATCTTTAATAATCTTCATTGATTTATACGCGTACAAAGAATTATTTCGACGATTAGGAAGTTTTTTATTAACAAGTTTTTATTTAGTAGCTAACCCTAACTGGTGTCTCGCTCCAGTCAAACACCGGTTTTTTGCGCTTTTTGGCGTCGGATAAAGATTTCTCAAAAAGAGTCTGCGCGACAAATGGCAAAGCGATAGTGATATCGGCAAAACACTGCACTTTTTTGGCGCCGCGCGAAACTTTTCCCCACGACTGCGCTTCTTCAAATGTGCAGCCTGACAATCCTCCCCAGTGCGGCGCATCGGTAGTTATCTGAATAGCATAGGAATGCGGCTTGCGATAACCTTCTTTTTCGTGAATCGGCACATCGCTTTTAACATAATCTGGGTCTGCCAGATTCGGTGTGATTTCCGCTGTCTGCTGAATATAATTTTTTGGCACACCGCCGCCAAGATAAATAACACCCGTCTTTTTTGAATTCAAAGTCAAATATGCTGATTCTGACAAATCTTTTATCGTATCAACAATAAAAGTTTTATTATTTTTCATCGCGCTGTACCAGATGGCAATACCGATGTAGCTGTCGCCAAATGAAGGAATAAAAACCGGCACTCCCTGCTTATAAGCGTTAATCAAAATCGAATCTTGGTTTTTTGAAATTTTTGACAATTCCCTGCCCATTAATGCTGTAATTTCCCTTGAAGAGTAAACCTGCCCGCTTTTTAGATACTGTGCCGCCATTCTTTTTATAAAAAATTCTCCTGTCAGCAAATCCATTTCTTCTGCCAGGACATCATAGATGCGTACTACTCCCTCTTGAAAAAGCTCGTAATCATTCATTACTGCCTCGCCAATAAAATGCTCGCGGCCTAATGTTTCAAACGTTTCGTGGAACATTTGGGCGCCGGTTGAAACGATCGCATCAACAAATCTGTTTTTAACCAAAAATGAGATTACTTTCCTCATTCCTGCAGGGATAATCGCGCCCGAAATTCCAAGCCAAATCGTGATTTCTTTTTCTTTAATCATTTCGCGCCAGATTTTTGTAATTTCGCCAAGCTTCTTTCCTTGAAATCCCGTCAGCGCCAAATTCTCAACTAAATCGGAAACTAGCTGCTTTTTTATTTCAATTGGTTTTGTTTTTTGTTTCAGAAAATCTTTCTTCATGCCAATGTAATTAAAATTTATTCACCCTGTTAGATGCGGCTACGCCGTCTATCTAACGGGGTAAAGGTTTTGTAACGAAATTTCCATAGCCTCATGGCTCGGAAATTTCGACAAAGCCTTTTATATAAGAGGCGGGTCTCCCCGCCCCTTAAAAATTTTTATCTGATAATTTTTTCTTAAATTATTTTGATTGCTTATCACCGTTACTCGACACGCCATTGGTCGGTTGGGAATTATCAGCCGAGGAAACCGGCGCTTGATAAACTTGTCCATTAATCAGCGCTTCGGTAGCGAACCTCATGTCGCAAAAAACTGCGGCCGTAACCACTGTCGTCCACAAACCGTCTTTATTGCCAATGGCCGACTGGGTAATATTTGTTGTCCGGACAATTTTACCGCTCATTTTATAAATCTGTTCTCGTTCATCCCAGGCAATATCAGAGTCAAACTCAATACCAAGAGTAGTGGCTAGCATCGAAGCGGCCAAATCTTCGGCATATTCGCCCGCCTTTGAATCGGTCTCTCCAAAAGAATGATGTTCAGAAAGATAGCCATATTGAGCAGAGTCAGCCGGCATCGCACATCCAACAGAAGACGCGATTAGCCTATTTGGTTCATTCGTTGAATTACGACTTACAACCCAATAGACGATTTGGCCAGGTGTTAAAATTTTTAAACCTTCTTCTTTTGAAATTCGTTTGCAACCCGGTGGAAAAATGCTTGAAACGTTAACTAAATTAAAAGGCGCCACTCCTGCATCACGCAAAGCCATCTCAAAAGACGTCAAATGTTCTTTATGAACGCCGACTCCTTTGGTAAAAAATAATTTTTGAGCAATCATTGTATCCGGAAAGCGCAAAGTTTGCCTATGGCAAACATTACCCGGACGCGCTCACACGGATAATTTTTTTCCGGGTCATCCGTGTAAAATCTGCGTATCGGTGTCGCTATTTGTTTTTTCTAAATCTCGCCAGCGGCGATATACCGTAAAGCTTTTTTATACTTCTGGCTCCCCTCCTGAATAATGTTTCCTTTTTTGTCTTAAATTTTCTTATTTCTTCCTCCAATTCTTCTTTTGCGTCATCAATTAAAGAAAAAAGGTTCTCGTTTTTAACCTCGCTACGGAAAAATTTTCCCGGAATTTTTAAATTTATATGCGCTTCAAAAATTTCTCCCTGCTTTTGCCCGCCAACTACTCTTGCAAATTCTACCAAAACTTCAATCAGATCAGGATCAACGTTTTCTAAGAATTTCTCTAATTTTGCAATTCTTTTTTCTGTATAATCTTTCAGGTCTTCTGAAATTTTCACATCACTACTTCTTATAATAAACTTCATACCAGGTAGTAGAAATTTGATTAATTTTAAATTTTTTTGAATTTAGAACCGTCATACAAATTTCTATTTTTAATATACCAGATATTTTATAAAATCAAAATATAAAAAGTTATCAACAATCAAATTTTCACTACCTGGCATAAATTTTTTTTCAATAAAAGTTTTCCACTTTTTATTTTTTTATTTCTATTTTAATAATATAATTTTATTTTAAAAAATGCAATAGAAAATTTAAAAAATGTGTGGATAAAAAAATTGCTACGCAATTGCTAAAAAATATATACGTAGCAATCTCTTAATTTGTAACAATCAAAATCCCAAATATCTTATTTCTTCTTCCAGTTTAATCCCAAATTTTTCCTTTACGGATTTCTTGCAGAGATTTATCAGCTCAATAATATCGGATGCTTTTGCACCTCCGACATTGACGATATAATTTGCGTGACCTTCCCAAATTTTCGCGCCACCGATTTGTTTTCCTTTTAGGCCACATTGGTCTATCAAAAATCCGACGCCGATTTTCCCCTTGCGCACGCGCGATTTCAGTTCCGGATGATTTTTAAGCAACGCATCCTCTTTGTCTTTTAACTCATAATTTTTAAATGCGCAGCCAGCCGAGGGAAAAGGCGGGTGGCGACGAATAACTGCTTTTGCCTGCTCCAAAACTTCGTCAATTATTTTTTGCTCCTGCTTTTTAAAAATTAAATTTGCCGAAAGAATTATTTCGCCGGTTTTTTTAAAACGGCTCTTGCCATAATCAAAGCCGCATTCGTTGTTTTGCAAGATTTTGTTTTCCAAACTTGAATCCAAAATTTCCACGCTTTCAACTATCGGCGCAATGCTCTGCCCCAACCGATGGGCATTACCGCAAATCGCGCCGCCGATCGTGCCGGGAATCCCGAATCCCCATTCCGCGCCAGAATATCCAGCTTTTGTCGTCTCCAAAATAATTTTGACAAACGGTGCTCCTGCTTCTGCGGTAATTTTACATTTTACATTGTCACTTTGCATTTTGATATTTGCATTTTGCATTTTTATTACCAGCCCCTTAAATCCCTCATCGCTCACCAACAGATTGCTTCCTCCGCCCAAAATAAAATAACGCAATCCGCCAGCTGACGGATTTTGTTTTGCTTGCCCGCCATAGCTCGCCCCTGGCGAGCGGCGGCGGGCCCATAAAATCGCGTCTTTTATTTCTTGTACGCTATTTACTTCAACAAAATATTTCGCCGGCCCGCCAATCCTAAAAGTCGTGTAATTGGCCAAAATAACATTCTCCTGAATATTTAATTTTCCGCTAATAGCCATTTTTTTATTAATGATCAAGAAAGCCTGTTTTTAAAATCTTTGTATCCAAATTTTTTAATAACCTTGATTTTCCCCATTTTATCTCTTAAAGCGATAGACGGCAATTGCATACCGTTAAAAGTGGTATTTTTGACCATCGTATAGATTACCATGTTAAAAAAAATCAATTTTGATCCAATTGTTAAAGGTTTTGGGGAAGAATAATCGCCTATTATATCGCCTGCCAGACAGCTTGGGCCGCCAAGGCGGTAGACATACGGATATTGATTGCGCTTTCCCGCTCCCAGTATTTGAGGCCAATAAGGCATCTCGAGCACATCGGGCATATGGCAGGCAGCCGAAACATCAAGAATCGCAATATTCATCTTATTTTTAAAAATATCTATGACTCGCGCCACAAGCACGCCTGCGTTTAATGCTATTGCCTCGCCGGGTTCCAAATAAATTTGCAAATGGGGATATCTCTTTTTAAAATCTTTAATAATTTGGCAAAGTAGCTTGATGTCATAATTTTTACGAGTTATATGATGGCCTCCGCCAAAGTTTACCCATTTCATTTGAGGAAGAAATTCTCCGAACTTTTTTTCAAAGACCTTAAGCGTTCGGCCCAAGGCATCTGCGTTATTTTCGCAGAGACAATGAAAATGTAAACCTTCAATACCTTTTAAATTTTTGGGTTCAAAATTTTCCATTGTTACTCCGAGGCGAGAAAGAGAGCCGCAGGGGTCATAAAACGAAATTTTTACTTCGCTGTGTTCCGGATTGACTCTGATGCCACATGAAATTTTTTTGTGAAGCACCCGCCTGCGATATTTTTTCCACTGCGAAAAAGAATTAAACACAATATGGTCTGCGTATCGCATTATGCCGGCAAAATCTTTCTCTGTGTAGGCCGGCGAAAAAACATGGACTTCTTTTTTGAATTCTTCAAAACCAAGCCTCGTTTCATTGAGCGAACTGGCCGCCACGCCGCACAAATATTTTCTGATTATCCCAAATACCGAAAACATGGCAAAGCCTTTCAGTGCTATCAAAATCTTGCAGCCGGTATCCTTTTGAACTTTTGCCAGAATCTTTAAATTTTTTTCCAAACGGTTTTTGTCAACCACATAACAGGGCGTTTGAATATCGCCAAAATCTCCGGCCTTCCAGCCTGTTTTATCAATCCAAGGTTCTATAAAAACTTTTTTTGCCATACGTATTGATTATAATCGCAAAAAGAAAAAACGCCAAAAGGATTCTATCCTTTTGGCGCCGTATTTTAAAAATCTTTTTGAAGAAATTCCGGAACTTCCTTCAGTTTTTTAACTTTCCAGGAAAGCCCTAATCTCGCCAACTCCTCCAGGAAAACCTTGGAATCAAACGCTGGATCTTCGGTGTTTTTAACTCCGAACACGCCTTTCCCCCATTTGCCTTCTATGATTAATTTCGCGGCGACGACTGTCGGAACTGCTGTTGT
>PEYL01000097.1 GCA_002774415.1 Candidatus Portnoybacteria bacterium CG08_land_8_20_14_0_20_40_83
GAAGAATTAAAAATTATTTAAAAGAATTTGCCGCCAAACCCCGGTAGCAGTCCCGCTTAGCGGGACGCTACGGGGCAGGGAAAAACTTGCCATCCCTTCGGGAGATCTCCCGTAGGGAGAAAATTGTCAAAGAGTGCGGCGAGTCACTCAAATTTTGGAGGGCTTGCCGTTCTCGTCGCCTTCGGCGGCGAAATGCGCTGTGCCCCGTAGTAAGCTTTGCTTTACTACTGGGGTTCGAACTATTTTCAGAATAGAGCACAATATTTAACACTACAAACTCATTTTTTATTTGGGGCACTGCATTTTAAAATATGTTCTATAAGAGCGGCTATTTTTTCTAACAGGGTGGATAACTAAAATCAGAAAATAAGCTATAATTGGATTAATGGATACCTCTGATTTCAAAGAAACAATAGACCGCCTTAAGAAACTGAACGCCAGAACCCGAGGCGATCTGTTGGATGTGGCGGATGATTATCTTAAAAAAACCGGCAGAGAAAAGTTTTTGGATAAGATCGTCGTCAAGACCAGCGATTATGGATATTCGTTGATTTTCAAAGAGATTCATGCGATGCAATGGTATCCGGTTGCCATAGAAGTAGCTCTTCTTTTCTCAATGATAGAGATTTTGGGCTGGGAAGAAAGAGATATAAAGGAATTTGCCAAAAGCTTTGTGAAACTTTCGTTCCTAGAAAGGATCTTGGCCAAGTATTTTATCACGGTAGAAAAAACATATCATCAGGCATCTCTTATCTGGAGAAGACACATGGATTCAGGAGAGCTGGAAACTCCCGAATTCAACAGAGAAAAGAAATACTGCGTACTGAGATTAAAAGGCTTGGACCTGCACCCATTATACTGCATATTTTTGACAGGGATGTTTGAAGGTATGGCCGAATTCATCACTGGTTCAAAAATAAATCATTGCCGGGAATCAAAATGTGTTTTTAAAGGAGAGCCGTATCATGAATTCATCGTTAGCTGGGAATAAAATTAATTAATTTAAGTAATTATATGGATCAGGCAGAATTAAAAAAATTAAAAGAGATACCCGGTCAGGCCAGGGGAGTAACGCTCCAGACCGACGCCAATTATGTTTTAAGAGCGAAAGGTGAAGAAGGTTTGGCCAAAGTCCAGCGAAGACTTAAAGAATCGGGAACAGATTTTGATTACAAGCAAATAAAAACAATGGGCTGGTATCCAATCGGCTGGCGGGCAATTTCTTTGCTGGCAATTTGCGAAGTATTTGGCTGGGGCGATAAAGAAATTAAAGAAATGGGCAATAACGCTCCCAAATATTCTTTTATTGCGACCACCATGCTCAAATATTTTTTATCTGTTAAAAAAGTTTTTCAGGAAACACCGCGTTATTGGAGCAAACATTACACAATCGGCCGCCTAGAAGCGACCCAAATAGACGAAGAGAAAAAATACGGTTTTATCGCGCTCAAAGACTTCAAAGTTCACCCGATTCTCTGCCCTTATTATGAAGGATATTTTTTAAGGATTAGCCAATTTGTAATAAAAAGTGAAAATATTACTTCCGAGGAAACCGAATGCATATTTAAAGACGGAAACTGCGATAGGTTTTTGATTAAGTGGATTTAATAGAATATATGGAGAAAAATTTTTTATCAGCTGCAAAACCGCAAGCGCTAAACGATACCAGTGAAGAGCTGGAAGAGCTTGAAAGATATATTAATGAACTTTCTTCGTTTTTACCCTTGCCTTTTTGCATTATTAATCCTTCGGGAGTCATTTTAAATATTAATCAGGCATTTTCCGATTTAACCGGCTATAATGATTTAGAAATAGTCGGAGAGTCTGCCAGCCGGCTTTTTCAGGACAAAAAAGAGGCCGAAGAAATGGAGAAAAAGATTTTACAAGGAGGTTTAATAAAGGGACAGGCAATAGTTTTGCTGACAAAAAGCAAAAAGCCGATTGATGTAGGCGTTTCCGGGTCTTTGCGCAAAGACAAAGAAGGTAATATAATAGGTTATTTTTTGGCCTTTTCCGATATTACCGAACTAAAAAAACTCCAAAAAGACCTGGAGAAAAAAGTTGAAGAAAGAACCAAGCAGCTTAAGGAAAAAATTGACGAAATGGAAAGGTTTAACCGCTTGGCGGTCGGCCGCGAAATAAAAATGGTGGAGCTAAAACAGGAAATTGAGAACTTAAGAAATCAGCTTGGAAAAATGAAAGAAGCATGATATAGAAATTCTTTAAACCAAAAAGCCCCGATATTAATATCGGGGCTTTTTTTGATAAATTTAATTTCTATAATTCAAGGATTTCCACGGTTAAATGCTTGATGCCAAATTGTATAGCTTCGGCTCGGGTTTCCATCCAGACATCAATTTTGTGGCTGTTATATATTGCCATTCTATCTTCAACCACAAAAATCTTATCGCCATAAATTTCAGGCAGCTTGATTTTGGTGCCGAATTTCAAAAAATTGCAGGCCACAATTCCGTCTCTAACTTGAGTGCCTTTGGCGGTGATAAACGGCGAACTGTCCGTTTGGTCGGGAGTGCTGGAATAAGCGGTAACAGTTACTTTTTGTTTTGAACTGTTTGACGGGATTGAAACAATTAATGCTTGAATGTTAGTATTTTTTGGGTTTTTCCCAGCATTATTGTTTGAATAGGCTGAAGGATTCATTTGGCCTGTGATGGCAGAACCGTGCACAATCGTCAGCGGGTCGGATTCCTGGGCCGGCGCTTGGATAAATGGATAAGAAAATGTTTTTGTTTCGGCCAACGCCAATAAAGCAGGTTTTTGCGACAATGCAAATTCAGCATCTGCGGTAACCATAAACGGTAAAAAACCCGAATAAACCAGGCCAGCCAAAGCCAGATATTTGGGTAAATTCTGGGCTTTGCGATATAGCCACGTATATTTAATTGTTGTCAATTTAATCATGCCAATGTTGTTAAAATTTTCGAACGAAGCTCAATGTGTAGTGATGAAAATTTTACTACAACATTGAGCACCGAGCACATAATTTATTCTTTAACACATAAAGAATAAATTATGTGCTCGGTAAAGGTTTTGTAACTGAATTTTTATCGATCGCTCGGGCGAGCTCGAAAATTTAGACAAAGCCCTTTAAATAGTCGATTTTTGGCTTAAATAACGTATTTAAGCCAATAAAAAACCCCCTCAATTGGGGAATAGGAGAGTATAGCATGGGCTGATATCAATGTCAAGGTTTGGCGTAAATGACAAAAAGCCCCGACAAACGTCGGGGCTTTTGCTGTTTATTTATCTTTTAGTTCAATATTTCAAGAGTCAATTTTTTGACGCCAAATTGGAGAGCTTCAGTTCGGCTTTCCATCCAGACGTCAACCTTATGGCTGTTATATATTGCCATTCTGTCTTGGACCACTAAGATTTTATCACCATAAACTTCAGGAATTCTGACTTTAGTCCCAAACTTTAAGAAGTTGGAGGCGATTACTCCTTCTCTGACGAAGCTTCCATTGGCAGTTAAAAAAGGCGAGCTGTCAGTTTGGTCAGGAGTGCTTGAATAAGCAGTGACGATAATCTTTCGCTTGGCTTTTACAGAAGGCTCAATCTCTTGTTTTGCTACCTCTTTTAAATCAGTTTTTTGAACATTTAAAGACGAGGCGAAATTATTAATTGCAGAAGATAATTTGTTATAAAAAACTTCGTAAGAGTTCGTGCCAGCACCGGAATCCGATGCAGCCAAAAAACCTAGTTTCTCCCACGAAAATGTTTGATAATTTGCCGAAGCTGAAAATGGCATGGCCAATAATATCAGGAGCGCAAAAATCACACATTTAATCGATTTACACCTTACGGCTTCAGAGAATAAATATATAATTTTGTTCAATTTACTCATCCCAGGTAGTAGAAATTCGGCTTTGAATATTGAGTCGGATTATTAGATTTAAAGCCTTGTTTCCCACAAAGTGCCAGATTGTGAATTTTTTTTGAACCGCCCTTTTGCGGATCTGCCGAATTTTCACTACCTGGCATAAAATATGAATAAATTGTTCTTTCTCTTTCGAGCCTATTTTGGCTTATTTTTAAGCTTTTCCCTATTGGCCGATGGCCCACGGGCCATTTAGGCTAATAAAAAACCCCATTGCTGAGGTACATTTATAGTATATCATATCCTGAAACCGAAGTCAACCCCGTAGTGAAATTTCGGCTGGTCCGCTAGCAGCGGACGAAATTCATAAAAAAATGCCGAAATTCTACTACGGGGTCAAGTTTTGGGTAAAAATCCGAAAGTCAAATTTTGGAGCGGGTGATGCTCTCCTACGCTAAAGCTTCGGAAGACCATACATCCGCGTTTCTTAATTGTTCCGTCAAAGCGTACCATTCCGTAGCTATACTTCGCTATTCCATAGCTACGTAGTAGCGGCGGATAGCCTTGGCGGAGGATGGGAGCGGGTGATGGGAGTCGAACCCACTTCTGGACCTTGGAAGGGTCCCATAATAGCCGTTATACGACACCCGCCTAATGAAAATGTAAAATGTAAATATCAAAATGAAAAAATTAGGTAATTATTCCGTCCCGCGCAGCGGGACTCCATAATTTTAAATTTTGATTTTTGAATTTTGAATTATTTATGGTCGGGGAGCCGAGAATCGGACTCGGACCACATGCTCCCAAAGCATGCGTACTACCACTATACTACTCCCCGGCTCAGGCCATGGCGGGCAGGCAAAGCACTCGTGCTACCGTTGCACTATGCCCCGTTAATTTTGGTGTGGGGTAAACACTCATACCCACTATTATATTTATCCCATACCGTGCCGCGAAGCGATTCTGGTACGGGACGACGGCCCGTTTGATAAATCCCGCACCTTTTTAATATCTTATTTCACTTAGGACTAGGATTGAGTAATTACCTTTTGTTGGCACTGGCTGTGTATAAAACTACGCCGCCAGCAAAAGGTGCGGGATAAACTAAGTTTATCTGAAAATTAGCTTAATTTCAAGAATAAGAAATTAAGCGTTTAAAATTAAGAGGCATTTAAAATAAAAAGTTTTCCCCAGAGGTCATTTTTAAAAAATTCCGAATATATGATATAATATTAGTAAATCTATTACGCGTGATGTGAAATTCCTTGGCTTAAATAAGGCGCTTATTGCCTGAGCGGAGGCCGTCAGGCCGAAGTCGAAGGATTATTTAGACCCTTCGGCGTCCCGCTAAGCGGGACTTGCTCAGGGAATAAAATAGAGCTGAATTTCACATCACACGTAAATCTATCAGATATATGAATGTAACAAAAATAATAGGCAAAATTCCCTTTTTTAAAGAATGCGACCAATATAACATATCCTTATGGCAATGCCCCAGCTTTTTGTTTTTTATTTTGGGTTTGCTTAATATCGGAGCAATGATCAGCACTTATATAATTTCAACGCGATTAACCGAAGAGCCGGAAATAACGGCTTTAATTACCATTTCAGTTTCTTTAGTTATTTTTATTATAGGCACGGTTATTGTTCAGGGCTTTGATAAGTTGCTGCAGGCAAATAAAATGAAAACCGAATTTATCAGGATTGCTTCGCATCAGTTGCGCACGCCTCTTTCTTCGCTTCGCTGGGCAAACGATCTTTTAATGCAGGGAGGAGGGTTATCAAAGCCGACCCATGAACAAGAAGAATATCTTGAAATCATCAGAGACAGCAACCAGAGGATGTTGAAGTTAATAAATGATTTGCTTGACGTGACAAAAATTGAAATGGGCAATTTGCCGATGGAGCTTAAACCGGCTGATATAAAAAGTGTTGCCCAAGAAGTAGTTTTTGATTTAAACCCTTTGGCAAAAGCCAATAACGTTGTTCTCAATTTAAAAATTAAAGATGGGCTTTCTTTAGTTCTGTCCGATCAGGAAAAATGCAAAATGGTTTTTACCAATTTAATTGATAATGCAATAAAATACAACAAGGGCAAGGGAAGTGTTGATATAGCTGCAGAAAAAAGAGGCGATTTTATCCGAGTCTCTATTCAAGACGAAGGGGTAGGTATCCCAAAAGCCCAGCAGAAAAATATTTTTCAAAAATTTTTCCGTTCAGACAATATTATGAAGCATCAAACCGTCGGGACGGGCCTGGGACTTTTTATTGTCAAGGCGATTATTGATGCGAATAAAGGACGGGTTTGGTTTGAATCCCAAGAAGACGAAGGCACGACTTTTTATTTTGAAATTCCAATAGCTAAATAACGGCGCTCGGGAATCATTAATAAAAAACCGCAGTCGGCCATAATTTGTGTGATAATGTCTCATCTGGCCGCTGCTCAGCGCTCGCCGCTAAACATTATTTTATAAAAAATAAAAAAGTATTTTCAAAAGCGGCTCCGCGATGTTTTTTATTAACAATTTCCTCGCTAGAAAATATATGCCTAAACTTATTCTATTTATTGAAGATGAACCGACTCTTCAAAAAACACTCGGCAGAGCCCTGGAACAGGAGGGCTACGAAGTCCAAAGCGCTTTGGACGGCCAAAGCGGCCTGGCTTTGGTCAAAAGAATCAAGCCCAATTTAATTCTGCTTGATTTGATTTTGCCAAAAATGGATGGCTTTGCGGTTTTAAAGGAGTTAAAAAAAGATGCGGATACAAAAGAAATTCCGGTGATTGTGTTGACTAATCTTGAAAGCCCGCAGGATATAGAAAGGGCACTGTCTGAAGGCGCGACCAATTATTTGGTCAAGGCAAATTATGAACTAAATGATGTGGTCAAGAAGATAAAAGAGCTTGTCTAACAATAAACACGGATAGAACGGAGATAGACACAGAGGGAGCGGAAATGATCAGTTAATTTCCGTGTATATATCTGTTAAAATCCGTGTATAACAAATGCAGGTGGTGCAATCCCAACTTAAAGCTTTTTTGATAGACAGCGGTTTGGTGACGGAAACTCAGGTGAAAAAAGCTGAAAAAGAGGCAGAAAGGTCAAAAGAGAAATTGGCCGATGTTTTGATTAAGCAGGGGATGGTAAAGCAAGAAGATATAATCCGTCTGCAGGCATATATTTTAGGCATTCCGTTTGTAAATTTAGAAGAAGAAAATATTCCCAAAGAAGTGCTTTCAATAATTCCTGAGCCCATTGCCAAAAAGCATAATATTGTTGCCTTCCGTAAAATAGGCAAAAACCTGGAAGTGGCGATGCTTGATCCCGGAGACCTTCAAACAATTGAATTTATAAAGAAAAAAGCTGGTTTAAAAATTCTTCCAAGACTTACTTCGCAGGAAAGCATTAAAAATGTTTTAAAGCAATATCAAAAAAGTTTACAAGCTGAGTTTGGAGAATTGATTGAAAAAGAAGCCAGAATTATTCCTGTGCCGGAGGAAGGTCAGGAAGAAATGGCCAAAGAGGATTTGGAAAAAGCGGCCGAAGAACTGCCGATTGTTAAAATTGTTGATACGCTTTTGAAACACGCAATTTTGCAAAAAGCTTCCGATATTCATATTGAGCCGTTAGAGAAAGAAGTTATTGTCAGATACAGAATAGACGGAATTTTGCATGATGCCATGGTTTTGCCATCTCAAGTGCAGGCAGGAATTGTTGCCAGAATCAAAGTGTTGGCTAATTTAAAATTGGACGAACATCGGCTTCCTCAAGACGGCCGTTTTAAAATTGAGACAGAAGAATATAAGATTTCTTTCCGTGTCTCTATTTTGCCGGTTTATAGCGGAGAAAAAATTGTGATGAGGCTTTTGCCGGAAGGTTCAAAGGGCTTGACGCTTGAGATTTTGGGGTTTCGCGGCGAAGCGCTTGAGCGAATACACCAAAATATTAAAAAAGCCAACGGCATGATCCTTGTTACCGGGCCCACGGGTTCCGGCAAGACGACTACGCTTTATGCGGTAATGGATATCTTAAACACGCCCGAGGTCAATATTTCAACCGTAGAGGACCCGATTGAATACAGGATGCCAAGAATCAATCAGACGCAAGTCAATCCAAAAATCGGCTTAACCTTTGCCAACGGCCTCCGTTCTTTGGTCAGGCAAGACCCCGACATTATTATGGTAGGGGAGATAAGAGATACGGAAACCGCTTCTCTGGCGGTCAACGCCGCTTTGACCGGGCATCTCGTGCTCTCAACTTTGCATACCAATTCAGCGGCCGCTTCTTTTGTCAGATTGATTGACATGAAGGTTGAGCCGTTTTTAATTTCTTCCACCACCAATTGCGTTATCGCTCAAAGATTGGTCAGATTGCTGCATCAGGATTCAAAAGAAAAATATAAATTATCCAGCGATGAAATTAAGAGTCTGGGAGGCCAATTTAATCTTGATGAAATCTTAAAAATTTTGCAGCGGGAAAAAGTAATCGGTCCCAAAGACAGCTGGGGCGATATTACTTTTTTTAAGCCAAAGCCGACGGTCGACTGCCCGGATGGTTATAAAGGCCGAATTGGCATATATGAAGCCCTTGAAGTGACCGAAAGCATAAAACAGATGATTGTGGCCCGCGCGACTTCAAGCGAAATAGAGTTAGAAGCCAGAAAAGAAGGAATGGTTACAATGCTGCAGGACGGTTTTATTCTGGCGGTCGAAGGCCGGACTTCTATAGAAGAAATTTTGAGAGTAACTAAAGAGTAGTTTGTAATTTCCAATTTCCAATAACCCTCGATTTGCCATTGGCAAATCGAGGATCCACGATGGCTTCGCCATCGGGACAATTTCCAATAAAGTCCCGCCGCAGGCGGGACTGGATTAGAAATTAGAAATTAGGAATTAGGAATTGTTGGATTGCCTCTATTTTATTACACGGCTGTTTCTCAGGCTGGGCAAAGAAAAAGCGGGGCTCAAGAAGCAAAAGACAATTCGGAATTAGCCAAGGCACTTCGCGAGGAGGGTTTTATTTTGACATCGGCAAAAATCGTAGAACAGCAAAAGACAGCTCGCTCAAGTTTTAGAAAAATTTTGGAAGCTTTCAGAATTTTTGGGGGAGTGCCGCTGGTTGAAAAAATGCTTTTTTCCAGGCATTTGAGCGTGATGATTAAAGCCGGCTTTTCTTTGAATAAGGCTTTGCAGGTTTTAATACTTCAGACGAAAAATAGACGATTTGTAAAAGTTATTACAGAAATTGAACAGGATGTAAGAAAAGGGACTGCTTTTGGCGACGCGCTGGCAAAATATCCTGATATTTTTTCCGACCTTTTTGTAAATATGGTAAAAGTGGGCGAAGCCTCCGGAAACATAGAGGGCAATTTAAAACTTCTAGCGGTGCAAATGAAAAAAGACCACGATCTGCGTTCAGGAATTAAAAGCGCCATGATGTATCCGGCAGTTATTTTAATAGCGATGCTGGCAATCGGTACCGGCATGATGATTTTTGTCGTACCAAACTTAATATCGGTTTTTGAAGAACTGAATGCCGAGCTTCCTTTTGCGACAAGGATGGTCATCTTTATCAGTAAATTCTTAAGCGCCCAATGGTGGCTTGTTATTTTGGTTTTAGTCTTTTTGATAATCGGCTTCAGGCTGATTTTGCGAACCAAAGAAGGAATTAGGATGCTTGATAATATGATTTTAAAAATGCCAATTTTTGGCAATATTTCAAAAGAAATTAATTCAGCCAGAATGGCAAGGACTTTAAGCTCTTTGATTGAAAGCGGAGTATCAATAGTTAAGGCTTTGGAAGTATCCGCCGGTACTTTGACTAACAGCCTTTTTTCTGAATCACTTATCTTGGCGTCAAAAGAAGTCCAGAAAGGCCAGCCGCTCAGCCAGTCTTTAGCCGCCTCTCCAAATTTATTTTTGCCGATTGTCACCCAGATGATTCAGGTCGGAGAAGAAACGGGGACTTTGGGAGAGATTACAAAAAGATTAGCAGAATTTTACGAAGAAGAAGTGGCTAATGTGACCAAGGGCCTGTCAACTATAATTGAGCCGATTTTGATGGTTATTATCGGCGCGGCGGTTGGCTTTTTCGCGATTTCAATGATTCAGCCGATGTATTCAATGATGAATTCTATATAAAGGGCTTTCTCTAAATTTTCAAGCGCGCAGCGCGCCGAAAATTTAGCCAGAAAACCTTTACCCCGCCCCAATTCCAGCCACGATCGTGGCATACCAATAAAAAAAAGGCGAAGCCGCTTCGCTCTCCAGACTCGGCGATAAAATAGTTTATGGTTGGAATTGGAGCGGGGTGCTCAGTTTTAATAACAAAATTTTCTACGGCTGCTGCCTTGAAAATTTTGATAAAATTGGCATGTGTAAAAAAGGATTCACTCTGATAGAAGTTTTGATAGGCATATCTTTGTTGCTGCTGATTTTTGTCGGCATTTATGGTCTTATTCAGCTGGGGTTTAAAATGGTCGGCCAGTCCAAGGCCAGAGTGACCGCAACCTCTCTTGCCAATGAAAAAATAGAACTGGCCAGGAACCTTTCTTATGCCAACGTCGGGACTCTGGGAGGCATTCCTCCAGGTTCAATTCCGGAAACCGAAACTGTGCTTTTCAACCGCCTAAACTACACGGTTAAAACTACGGTTATTTATATTGATGATCCGTTTGACGGTTCGGGTGAGGCTGACCCTTTGCCTTTTGATTACAAAAGAATCAAAATTAAAGTTTCCTGGGAAGGATTTCTTGGCGGAGAAGTTTCTTTGCAGACCGATGTAGCGCCGCAAGGCATTGAAACGACCGGCCAGGGCGGCATTATTTCTGTTTTGGTTTTTAATGCCAGCGGCGAGGCGGTGCCTCAAGCCGATGTTCATATTGAAAACACAGTTGTCGCGCCGCCGATTGACGCACACTATCAGACAGATGACAACGGCCGGCTTTTTTTGCCGGGAGCCCCGGTCTGCGGCAGTTGTTATAAAATTACTGCGACCAAAACCGGTTTCAGCACCGATAGAACTTATGCGGCTGGCGAACTGATTAGGGGAGTGCCACTGACATCGCCGTTACCTGAAAAGCAGTTTATTTCGGTAATGTTGAATAAAACAAGTGATGCCAGCTTTGCCATTGATAAGCTTTCAATTAAGACGGTGCAGACCATAAGATACGCCGAGGAAAAAATATGGAGTGATTCTTTTGACGACGAAAGCAAAATCAGCGAAAAAGATCAGGTAGTAGCCAGTACTACTCTGTCGGCCGTAATTTTGCAGGAGCAAGACGGTCAATATTTATCGCCCGGCTATGTTATTTC
This sequence comes from Candidatus Portnoybacteria bacterium CG08_land_8_20_14_0_20_40_83, assembly GCA_002774415.1. GTDB lineage: Bacteria > Patescibacteriota > Minisyncoccia > Portnoybacterales > GWB1-42-6 > CG1-02-40-82. Next base: position 11,151 of record PEYL01000097.1, read on the forward strand.
TTCTGCCATTGTCCCAACCAGTCTTGTGGAGTGGGGAAGGTTAAATTGGACTGATGAAAAACCGGCCTCAACGGATATCAAGTATCAGCTGTTGTATTCAAGCAGCAGTGAATGGCAGCTAATTCCCGATTCTGATTTGACGATTGGCGGAGTTAAAAATTCAGATGGATTTTTCAACACGCCCATTGATCTTTCGGATTTGGATACGACAAAATATCATTCGGTCAAAATTAAAGCCAATTTTTCAACAGACGATCCTTCAGAGACGCCGATTCTTTCGGATTGGCAAATTACTTGGTTTTCTTCCGATACAGCCACCCCTGTTGCCAATGTCGCTTTTTCAATGAGAGGAGGAAAGATTCTGGGAACGGATGAGAGCGGAAATCCAGTTTATAAGTATCAAGAAAATTTGAGCACCGGCGGCACCGGTCAAATGATAATCTCTAATTTGGAATGGGATAGTTACAGGATTACCATAAACGGGGCAGCTACCGGCTATGACATTGCCAATTCTTCGCCTGCCCAGCCCCTCAGCGTTAATCCGGATGTTTCGCAGACGACTATTTTAAAATTAGCCAATCATCAGATCAATACTCTTTTGGTAACAGTTGAAGATTCTGGCGGTGCATCTTTGGCAGGCGCAACTGTCAGGGCTTATAAAACAGGCTACGATAAGCAAAAAATTACATCGGATTCTGGCCAGTCATTTTTTAGCCCTTTGAGCGCGACAACTTATAATTTAGAAATTAAGCTATCTGGCTATGAGGATTGGACGGGCACAGTTGATATTTCAGGGCAGAGCGAACAAATTGTTGTTCTGACCCCGCCATAATTTACCTTCATGGGTTTTATTAATTTTTTACATTCCAAACGTGAATATAAAAAATAAAAAAGGAGCTTCCATTATTGAAGCAATTGTCCTGATTTTTGTTTTTGCAATGGCGATGACCGTTTTGACAGCTTTTCTTATAAATACTTATCGCGCTTACTCTTTCAATTTTCAGCAGGTAGCAGCCATTAATGAAGGTCGTAGAAGCATTGAAACAATGGTCAAAGAAATAAGAGAAGCGACTTTTGGCGACGACGGTTCTTATCCGATTGTAGAAGCGGGCGACGACCATTTCATTTTTTTTAGCGACATAGACCAAGATGCGGCAGTGGAAAGAGTCCGATATTTTTTGGACGGGGCTGATTTTAAAAAAGGAATTGTCAAACCAACCGGTGACCCGCCTCAATACGTATTGAGTAATGAAACAATTTCTGTTCTTTCCGCATACGTGCGTAATTCAAGCTCCACCCCGGTTTTTAGATATTACAATGGCGATTGGCCGCAAGATACAGTTAATAATCCGTTGCCGACCTTGACCCGCTTATCAGATACAAAACTCATGCATGTTTTTTTGAAAATTAATGTTGATCCCAGTCGCCCGCCCGATGACTTTGATTTGGAAAGCGACACTCAAATAAGAAATTTGAAGACAAACCTGTGAAGAAATCACCAATCACCAATCACCAATCACCAATTAACGAAAAAGGGGCAATCTTAACCCTGGTTCTTGTTTTTGGCACAATTTTTGTTTTGCTTTTTGGCGGGCTGTCGGGATTTATTTACACGCAGTACAAACAAACCAAACAGAAAGTCGCCTATAACGAGGCATTGGCAGTAGCTGAAGCAGGGGCCAACTATGCAAGATGGCATCTGGCTCACGCGCCAAATGATTATAGTTTTTCAGGAATTAAAAATTACGTCGATCCTGAGGGCGGCGTTATCGGCCAGTATTCTTTGACAATTACAGGAGGAGGTGCCTGCTCTACCATGGTTTCAATTGAAGCCACGGGTTGGTCAAATGATTATCCAAATGTCAAAAGAACAGTTTTGGTAAGATATGGCAAGTCGTCATTGGCCCAATATGCCTTTTTGACTAATTCAGATATCTGGTTCGGAGTGGGGGAAGATGTTAAAGGACCGCTTCATTCCAATGGCGGCATCCGCATGGACGGCACCCAGAACGCGCTTTTTACTTCAGCCACCAGTACTTATCGCTGTCTGCCGGTGCATGGCTGCTCAAGTCCGTATGAAACAAAGCCGGGTATCTGGGGAAGCGGAGCTGGCGGAGCTCAGGGTCTTTGGTCATTTCCCGAACCTTCAGTAGATTTTAACGCCATTACCCTTGATCTGGATAAGTTGAGAAAAGAAGCCAGGGATCACGGCGGGTATTATTTTGGTCCGTCGGGCGCATTTGGCTACCATATAAATTTTAAAAATGACGGCAGCTTCGATTTATATAAAGTGACAAAAGTTGACCATCCGATCACGGTTAAAGATACGGTCTCGGGGCAGAACATAACCGAATCGCTGGATATTTCCAAAGAGACAAAATTAGGAAGTTATTGGCTGGGTGAGGCGGGAACTTGCAGCAGTCAAAACCTCATTTTTGTAGAAGACAAAAAAGTCTGGGTTGACGGCGTGCTGAAACGAAAAGCCACAATAGCCGCCGGCCAGTTTCCCGATGACGTCACGACTAATTCCAGTATTATAATTAATGGGAACATGACCCGCGCCGACCCCAAAGACACCATGTTGGCTTTGATTGCCCAAAAAAATATTTTGCTCCCCTATGATTCGCCAAATGTTCTTGAAATTCAGGCAGTGATGATGGCGCAAAAAGGTGCGGTTGAAAGATACCCATACAGTAACACCAAGAACAGGATAATGGTCCGTGGTTCTATCATTACCAATAAAATCTGGACATGGAGTTATGTTGATTCGCATGGAAATGTGGTTTCAGGATACGAAAACACCGAATCTTATTATGAGCCGGCTCTGATTTATAATCCGCCGCCATATTTTCCTACCTCAGGCGATCTTGAATTTATTTCCTGGGAAGAAGTGCAGTGATTGTCCAATTGATAATTTATGCTAAAATTAAATTAACATGCCAGGTAGTGAAAATTCGACAAGGAGCTGTCTAGACTAAGGAAAAATAAATTTAATCATTATTTCTGGCAAATAAAATAAATACCAAAAAGTAGTAATCAATTAGAATCTGAATTTAGCAAGCTAAATTCAGATTCAGTCGAATTTCTACTAACCTGGTATGTTTTTCTCAAAATTTTCAGCTTTTGGTTTAGACCTGAGTGATCTGTCAATTAAAATAGCTTTATTAAAAGAAGCCGGTGGGCATTTGGAGCTGGTTAGTTTTGGCCGGCAGGAAATACCGGAAAATGTCATTGAACGCGGCGTTATAAAAAAAGAAGACGAATTAATCGCTCTTATAAAAAGAGCGGTGGATGAAGTACAAGGGCAAAAAATAAAGACTCAGCATTGCATTGTTTCTTTGCCGGAAACAGAATCTTATATTCGCATGGTGCAGCTGCCGAAGATAAAGAATGAAGAAATTCCAGAAGCAATAAAATGGGAGCTGGAAGCAAATATTCCGATAGCCCTAGATGATATTTATTTTGACTGGCAGGTGATAGATAAAACATCCGTTTCAGAAAATCAGCTGAACATTTTGGTTGGCGCATTGCCCAAAGCCTTGGTTGACCCGTATTTAAGCGTTATAAAAAAGGCGGGTTTAAAGCCATTGGCTTTTGAAATTGAATCGGTAGCGACTGTCCAAGCTTTAATTAAAGATGGGACCAGCCAAGAAGCAATAATGATTATTGATCTTGGCGCCAAAAAAACAACCCTTGTGATTTTTGCCCAAAATTCGATTTGGTTGACGACCGGCCTGTCAGTTTCCAGCGCCGAATTAATTTATGATATTGCAAAATTCTTAAAAATAGACCAAAAAAAAGCAAAAAATTTAAAATTTAAAGTTGGTTTGGACCAAGAAGAGGAACAAGGTAAAGTTTATCAAGCGATGGAGCCCAGGCTCGTTGAGTTAGTCAATGAAATAAATAAATATATCGACTATTATCAGGCCAGCAAAATTGCCAAGCCGGGTTCAAGGCAAAATATTTCAAAGATTTTGCTTTGCGGCGGAGGAGCCAACATGAAAGGGCTGTCGGCTTTCCTTTCTGCCCGACTTAAAGTTCAGGTTTCTGTTGGCAATCCCTGGGTTAATATCTTTACTTCCTCTTCGGACGAACTGCCGGAGATTGCTTTTGGCGATTCATTATCTTTCACAACGGCCTTGGGCCTTGCGCTCAGAGGCATAAGCGAATCAAAAAAATGATCGAATTTAATCTTTTGCCGCCGGAAGAAAAAGCGGAGATTAATAGCCAGAAAGACTTTAAAAAGGTGCTTGTTTGGGGTTCTTTTAGTCTAATTTTTGTTCTGATATTTTTGGCAATGCTTTCCTCAATCTGGTTATATTTATTAATTCAGCTTAACTCAATCCAGAGCATTGTAAATGAAATGGAAGCGAGTTCTCAAAACAAAACTTTTAACGATATTAAAAAAGAAATTGATGACGCAAACCAAAGGATGCAGTCTTTTGATAAATTGCAAATCCAAGGAAAACAATACTCTTTTTATTGGCAGAAATTAACGGAATCAGCAATTTCGGGCATAACGTTAAAGCACGTTCTGATTAATGACACCAAAGTTGTCATTGAAGGCCGAGCAGCCACTCGGGAAATTCTTCTTTCTTTTAAGGATGCTCTTAAAAATTCTGCTTATTTTCAAAACCTTAACATTCCGCTTTCAAATTTTTTAAAACAAAATAATATTGATTTTTCTCTCACTTTTGAATTAAAACAGCAGCAACTAAAATGAACCGGACCATTTATAAAAAAGAAACCGTGGCAACTGTCGGATTCCTAATCCTGAATTTGGCGATTCTTTTGGCCGGCGGCTGGTTTGTAACCTCCAAAATTATAAGCTCAAGCGCGCAATTGGCAGAAAAAAAGGGGGCCTTGGAGGCGACTCAGAAAAATTGGGAGCAAATAAGCCGTAGCCAGAAAGAACTGCAAGCGATTAAACCGCAGCTTGAAAAAATAGATGAATCATTTGTTTTAATTAATCAGCCGATTGAGTTTATTAATTTGCTTGAAAGCCTGGCACAAAAAACAAACAGCCTTTTTGAAATTGATTTAATGAGCTTGGGAGCTGACAGTAATAAAAAAGAGGACGTTATATCGTTTCAAATTCGCCTAACCGGGACTTTTGCTAATTTAATGCACTTCTTAAATTATTTGGAAAATATGAAATATCTTGCTCAGGTCCAGTCGCTTGATGTAAGTCAAGTTGCCGCCGGTGCTAGCCGGACAAACGAAGGGCAAGAAATTCCTACGGGCAGCGTTTATAGCACGGTTAATTTAAAAGCCTATACTAAATAATTATGCCAGGTAGTAGAAATTCGACCGTCCCGCGAAGCCCAGCTAAGCTGGGCGAAGCGGGACAAAAAGCAACTTGGATTTTGCTACGTGGTAATCATAATTTTAACAGACGACTCAGCTATTGATAATTTATCAATAACAAGTCGAATTTTCACTACCTGGCATGCGAATCAAAAAGTCTGATTTTAAAAATAAATTAGCCAGTTTGAAAGAATTTTTTGCGTCTCACAAAACATTATTTTTTGTTTTATTGATAATAATCCCCTTAGCTTATATCGGAGCCATATTTTATTTTTACGCCTGGTATGTCAAAACACCGGAAGAGTTGCCGACCAAAACTATTTCAATTGACAGCGTACTCTATCAAAAAACAATGGATGATTTAAATCAGCGAGAAATAAATTTTGCGCAGGAAGAAGCCAAAACTTATTCTGATCCCTTCTATCGGTAGGGGATTAGCAAAATTTTATCCAAACAAAAAATCCCGCGGAAACGGGTTTTGATTTATGTGCCTCCATGTCTTTAGCGTCCCTACGAGGACTCGGACCTCGAACCTCCGCGTCCGAAGCGCGGCGCTCTATCCAATTGAGCTATAGGGACAATATCAAATCAAAACAGCAAAATTTAAATCATTTTTTAATTTTGATTTGTGTTTTTGATATTTGATTTTTGATATTTGATTTTTTTACTGTATTTCGTAAACAATCGTCACGTTCGAACTTACCTCGTTTTGGCCGGTTTGAATATCGGGCGTCGCTGTTTCGCCTCCGCCCATGCCCAAACTACGTTCTGAATAGTAAGGTATCGGCGGCACATAGGAAGATTCAGTAAAATTGATTATTCTGATTAATTTTACGTCAAGAACATTTGAAAGCGCGTCTGCTTTTTCTTTGGCATTGGCAATC
>PEYL01000011.1 GCA_002774415.1 Candidatus Portnoybacteria bacterium CG08_land_8_20_14_0_20_40_83
AAATTTCTTCGGGATCAATATTTTCTTTAAATGATCTGCGTATTTTAAATCCTTTGAATTTTTCTTTAAATTGTGGTAAATAATCCATTGATTTTCTTAAATATCATTAATCCGGCAACGGCCAGAACGAAATTTAATATAATTTCCAACAATCCAATTCTCAAAAGATTGTCCCAAAAAGCTATGTTTTGTCCCAGACCCAACCAATAAAAATTCTTGATCAAAAAAAAGTTTAAAACGCTGAATAGGACACAGGAAAGGGCAATAATGGAAGTCTGACCAAAAAAATCTGTGGCTCGAAAAAAGTTTTTTCCGATAAATTGAATCAACCAAGCCAATATAACAAAATCTAACGCATAAATGCCGAAGGGCCAGCTGGAAAAAATATCCAGCGCCAAACCAAAAAAAAGAGCAAAAAGCAGGGTCCGGTTGTTATGCCGCATAATTGCAAAAACTAAAATAGCTATCAATAAAATATTCGGATAAACATTAAAAACTGAAAAACGGGGCACAAAAGCAACTTGCAAAATCAACAGCATAAAAAACAGTAAAAAAACAATAATTTTATTCATACTTGTAAGATGATATGGGGGAACTTACCCCCATATCAGCCGGCCCCGCTTCGCAGAGCGAGGTCGGGGAACTCCACTGGTGTCAGCCCGTAGATGAATGTTAAAAAATATTAAAGGGAATCCCCTATACTACGTACGTAAGTCCGTGGTGTGGGGGTTTATCTGTTTCCCAAAATAATGAAAACTGTTTCTATCTCATTATAATTTATAGACGGCTTAATTTTAAATCTTTGAAAAACTTCGCTTTCGCTTGAAATTTTATTTTCTACCTCTCCTATAACAAGGCCATTTGGAATAAAGCCATCCAGGCCCGAACTTATGACTAATTCTTGCGGTTTTATTTCTTTTTCCGGCGGAATCATATCTAAAATCAAACCTACGCCATGATCTCCTCTTACCACTCCGCCAACCCTTGTCTCTTGCGTCAGTGTAAAAACAGCGCTATCTGAATCTATCAGCTCTAAAACTTTGCTGAAATTATTTTTTGCCTCAGTTATTTTCCCTACCAAAAACCCGCCCGGGAGAATTACTGCTTGATTGACAGCTACCCCGCTGTCTGTGCCTACGCCAATCAAAAAATATCGGCCGACATTTCCCGGATCAAAACCGACTAATTCTGCCTGCACCATTTTTGATTCAAAAGAAGGTTCAATTTGCAATTGCTGGCGCAAAAACTTATTTTCCTGCGCCACTTCAGAAAGTTTTGATAATTTTGAAATTAAATCTTGATTTTGAATCCGCAATTGGGAATTTTCGCGAATCAGGCTTTTTATATTAAATAAAATGCCTAATCCGTCCGAGAGCTTCCTGCCTGTTGACTCAAAAGGTTTTAAAATCGGCACGGCAGCTTTGAAAAAAATTTTTTTAGGCCACTCAAACCAGCCAAAAAAATTTAAAAAAATCAGCAAAATAATTGCTGCTACTAAACTTCCCAAGATATAAAATTTTGAAAAATCCCGTTTTCGCATTTTGTTGTTTGCTATTAGCTATATGCTATAAGCTATCTTGGCGGCTCCTGATACTGTGTTGAAACTAAAACATTTTTTAACGCGTCAATATCTTCCAAAACAATCCCGCACCCCCGCACCACCGCCGTTAAAGGATCTTCCGAAATTTTAACGGGCATCTGCGTCTCTTGAGAAATTAATCTATCCAGCCCCCGCAAAAGACTACCGCCGCCGGCCATAATTATTCCTTGCGTCATAATATCGGCGACAAGTTCCGGAGGCGACTCCTCTATCGTTGAACGAACTGCGTTGACTAAAATTTTAACCGAACGGCGCATTGCCTCCCTTATGTCGTCGGAATTAACAATTACTTCTTTTGGCAGGCCGGTAATTAAATCGCGGCCGCGCATTGATGTTTCCATTTTGTCCTCTAAAGAAAAAGCGGAGCCGACAGCAATTTTTATATCTTCGGCGGTTTTCTCGCCAAGTAACAGCTTAAACTCTTCTCTGGCGTACTGGATAATATCTTCGTTCAGTTTATCGCCGGCAATACGCAGGCTTTTCACAACAACTATTCCGCCGAGCGAAATTACGGCCACTTCCGTTGTGCCTCCGCCGATATCAACCACCATATTGCCTGTTGCTTCCTGGATCGGAAGTCTCGAGCCAATGGCTGCGGCCATTGGCTCTTCAATCAAATAGACATCCCTGGCGCCGGCGTTTCTTGTCGCGTCTTCCACCGCTCTTTTTTCAACCTCGGTTACTCCCGAAGGCACCCCGATTACCACTCGCGGCCTTGATAAAAATTTAATACTTCCCCGGCACACCTGATTTATGAAATATCGCAGCATCTGTTCTGTTATTTCAAAATCAGAAATCACTCCTTCGCAAAGGGGACGCGTCGCGACAATATGGCCGGGTGTACGACCAACCATTCTTTTTGCCTCTTGGCCGATGGCTAAAATCTGCCCTGTTTTTTGATTAATTGCCACAACCGAAGGCTCATTGATTACAATCCCTCTGCCCTTGACATAAACCAGGGTATTGGCCGTCCCTAAATCAATTCCAATGTCTTTAGAAATTGTTCCAAAAAAATTTTTAAACATTTTTATTCGTAAATATTAGCGAGGCGCTCCACCATAAACATAGAATACATTTAACTACAATGAACGCCAAAATTCGTATCAATTCGTAACGCAACTTTAAATGGCAATAATCAGAAAAATCTCACAATGTCTCTATATGTTATCGCAATCATCAATAAAATCAAGAGGGCAAACCCAATAGAATGAGCCAAATTTTGAACTTTCTGACTAACCGGCGAACCCTTAATTTTTTCAATCATTAAAAACAAGACTCTGCCGCCGTCCAAAGCCGGAAAGGGAAAAGCGTTAATTACTGCCAAATTGATGGAAAGAATAGCAGTCAACTGAAGCAAATATATAAAACCCATGCCAGCCGCTTGATTTGTCAATGTATATATACCCACCGGCCCCACGATGTCTACCCCTGCTTTGCCTTGAATTATTAAATTTTTTAAAACTTGGAAAATTACAACTAAAAGCAGCCAGATTAAATTTATTGTAGTTAAAAATCCTTCCCATAAAGCCTTATACCAGGGCAAGCTGATATTGGCCACGGTAGCCAGTTCAACCCCCAACGGCCCCTGACCCTGGGGAGGATTGGTTCTTGGAACGACAGATACTTCGATATTGGAACTGCCGCGCTCGACAACAAGAATAATCTCTTTCCCTTTTTCGCTGTCCACAAACGCTTGAAATTCAGCGGTTCTTTTTATACCCTCAAGGACTTTTCCTTCTTTATTTTTCAGTGCAATTACAAAATTCCCAGCTCTAAGACCGGCTGCTTCAGCCGGTGAATTCCGGCTCGTGCCCACAATTTGAAGTTTGGCGCCAGGATATTTATCAACTTGGCTATCGTCTATTGCAGTTGGCAAGCCAATAATATTTCCCAGACTGAATAAAAAAACCGCTAAAATAAAATTCATTGTTACGCCCGCAAAAAGTATTTTTGCTTTCTGCCCGGCTTTTTTTGAAGCAAAAGAACGGCTGCTGTTTACGCCTTCTCCTTCCTCGCCGTAAATTTTCACAAATCCGCCAAGAGGGATAGCATTTATTGAATAGACTGTTTGCTCTCCAAAATTTTCATCTCTCTTTCCGTTCCTCCAAAAAAAACGCCATTTTTTAAACGGTAAAGGCTTAATTATAGTCTGGCTTTCCTGAATTTCCATTTTTATCAATTCTTTATCCGTCTTTGAACTGTAGGTTTCTGAAATTAAACTGATGCCATGCTCTTCTGTAACTATTGCTATCTCTTGTTTAGACTTCTTTATTTTTTGGATGCCAAAAATTCTTGGCGGGAAACCAAATCCGAATTCGTCAACCCTTACACCGTTCCTTTTTGCAACCAAAAAATGGCCCAGTTCATGGACAAAAACCAAAAGGCCTAATATTACAATGAAAATAAGAATTGTTAAAAGCATAATTTAATTCACCAATCCTTAAATTTCCAAATCCCAATTTCTAATTTCCAATAAAATGTCCAATGTCTAAATGCATAATATGTCTCGCTCCGCGGGACTGGATTGGAAATTGGATATTGGAAATTGGAAATTATACGGTGAGTATATCTCCCTCTTTCTTCTCTCCAGTTTCTTTTATTTTATTATTATATTCATCAACCACCTTCTGAAGTTCTTCTTTGCCTCTAAATTTATCATCTTCGCGTATTTTTCCTGCTCTTTCCAAATCTTGAATCTGTTTCCAAGTGTTTTCTCTTACCAAACGAATTGCAATTCTTCCTTCTTCAAGTTTTTGATGCAACGACTTAACCAGCTCTTTTCTCGTTTCTTCGCTGGGAGAAGGCAAATTTATTCTTATGACATCGCTGTCAATTGCAGAACTTAACCCGGGAAGCGAACCAACAATAGCTTTTTCTATATTTTTAATAATTGTCTTGTCCCAGGGCTGAATAAGAAGGGCCCTGGCACCACGCACATTTATTGCGGCCAGCTGATTAAGCGGCATTTTAGAATTATAACAATCAACCATCACGTTTTCCAGCAACGCCGGACTGGACTGACCGGTCCGCAAAACAGAAATTTCCTGTTTTAGCTTTTCCAAAACTTTGTCTAAGTTCGGCCTGATATTTTTAATAATTTCTTGATACATAGTTCGCTTTGCTCAAATTCAAAGGTCAAAAATCAAAAATCAAATTGAATTTTGCACTTTGAACTACCGCTTTTTTAAATCTTCAGCATTAAATTCTCTAAAATTAGCCTTGAATTAAAACTACTATCTTCAAGCAGCCGCTGAGTCTGCTGGATATTTTTTATTGATTCAATAATTTTTGCCAAAGAGAAAATGTTTTTGGAATTTTCCTCTCCCAAAACCAGAAGATTTTTGTTGCCCAACTCAGAAAGAATTTTATCCCTAAACCAAATAACCCACTGGTCCAAGACTTCTTTTGCGCTAACGCTATTTTGCGACAAATCTTTAGCATATCTGAATCTCTCCACCAAATCTTTCTTCATTAATCTCTCCAAATCCTCAATCAATTGAATATTTTTTGCTAAAAATTGCGGCTCATTCATTATTTTCAGTGCAACTCCCGGCCTGCCGCAGGCAAAACGAACCGCCTGAATAATTTTTGCTTTATTTTTGGCGCCAAGCTTTTGTAATCCTTCAATTATTACCTGGCTTTTAACCGGCAAAAAATTTATCATCTGACAGCGCGAAACAATAGTCGGCAAAAGCTTCTGCCAGCTGGAACTTACCAAAATCAAAACGCTTTTTTGAGACGGTTCCTCAAGAGTTTTTAAAAGGCAATTGGCAGCTTCATGAGTCAAATTCTCTGAAGAATCAATAATAACTATTTTATGCTCGCCCGAATATGGCGAGAGATTAATCTGGTGCTGCAGAGCTCTTATCTGCTCAATTTTAATTTCCTGGATTTTTGTCTGTTTTTCTTCTTCTTTTGCCTCTGACGTTTCATTATCCGACTCTATTAATAATACGTCCGGGTGCTGGTTTCGTTCAATCAAAAGGCAATCGCGGCATTCGCCACAGCTGTCAAAATTCCCCTGTTTTTTTAGAGGCTTTTTGCATTGAAGGAGTTTCGCAAATTCAAAGGCAACTTTTTTCTTCCCGATTCCAGATGAACCAACAAATAAATAAGCATGTGCCAGACGCCCGCCTTGCGCGCTTTTGGATAAAAACTGCCAAATTCTTTGATGGCCGATTATCATAAAAATTTAAAAAATTAAAATGCAAAAATCAAAATTTTATTTTCGTTTATCGCACATGTGAAAAATTTGTCGGAAAATTGAGGCGAGCCGAGCGTTAAAAAATTGTCAGCGGGGAGGAGCAAAGCGACGAGTTTACCACGACAATTTTAGCTTGGCGAGTCCGATTTTATCAAATTTTTGCACCTGCGCGCAGTTTTTTGGCTACTTTTTTGCTGACAAAAAAGTAGCCTTGGGTTTGTCGCTAAATAGCGACATTTAATTTACATTATACCCCAGTTTCTTTACAAAATCCATAATTTCCTGCCTGAATTTTTCCTGGCAAAACCTCTCTGCCCATTTACGGATGACAAGTGGACTGTATTTTGATAAATTATCGCGCAACCGGCGCACGCCATCTGCCAAAATTTCGGGCGTGGAATCATAAAAAAATTCGCCTGTGGCGCCTCGAAGAACGGTTTCCAACGCTCCTCCGGCTCCAAATGCCAAGACTGGCTTACCCCAACCCATTGCCTCAACCGGTGCTATGCCAAAATCATCTTCCCCTGCAAAAATAAAAGCGGTGCAATTTTTTAGGTACTTATTTTTTTCTTTTTCATCTCTCCATCCCAAAATATGGATATTGGGAGCGGCAAGTTTAAGTAGCTTTTTGTAGTCCGGACCTTCCCCGATAACAACCAAAGGCAATTTTAATTTATTAAATGCTTCAACTGCCAAATCAATTTTTTTATAAGAAGTGAGTTGAGAAATAATTAAAAAATAATTTTTATCTCGAGCTTCGATAAATTCGCTGAAAGAAGGAAGCTTAACAGGGGGATAAATAATTTTAGCATCCTGGCGATAATATTTTTTTATTTTATCTCTGGTCGCCCTTGAATTGGCAATAAAATAATCAACTCTTTTTGAAGAAGATTTATCCCAAATTCTCAAATAATGAACCAAGGTTCTTGCCAGGACCGACCTAACAAAACCAAGATGCATATCTTTGACATACTCGTGGCTCCAATCCCAAAGAAACCTGGAGGGCGAATGGCAATAACAGATATGGATGGTGCCTGGCCGAGTTATAATTGATTTGGCAAAAGCCGATGAGGAAGAAATAACTAAATCAAAATCTCTTAAATCGAAGCTTTCTGCAGCAATCGGCAAAAGCGGCAAAAGATGCTTGTACCTGCTTTTTAAAAATTTTGGGAATTTCTGTAAAAAAGATGTTTGAACCTTTTGCGGCGGAAACCACTGCGACATTTTTCTTTCGTCATACAAAAGCGTGTAAATCGGCGCTTCAGGAAAAAGATTATACAATTCCAAAAGAACCCCCTCTGCGCCCCCCAATCGTATAAGATAATCATGAACCAGAGCAACCTTCATCGGCAAAATTTTTTCTTTAAAAAGTTAGCTTGTCATTATCCGTAAAGTTTCCCTCGCGCATTTCTCCCAGCTAAATCTCTTTATGTTATCAAACCCCAATTCTATCAGCTTATCACGCAGGGCTTTATCGTCAATTATTTTATAAACAGCCTGGGCAATTTGTTCGGGATTATTTGGATCAATCAGCAAAGCCGAATCCCTTGCGACTTCCCGAATGCTTGAAACATTGGAGCTAACCACTGGCACGCCCGCTGCCTGCGCCTCCAAAATCGGCATCCCAAAACCTTCATAGAAAGTCGGAAATAAAAAAGCGTCCGCACCTCGCAAAAGCTTCCATTTTTCCGCCTCGCTGACATAACCGAGCTCTCGCACTTGACGGAGAACATTTCTCCGTTGCAACGGAGAAATGTTCTCCGTCAGCGCTAACTTTATTTTTTCATAACCATATCCCGGCGCGCCGGCCAAAATCAACTCGTGAGAAATTTTGTATTTCTCTTTTAAAATCTTATATACTTCTAAAATTCCTAAAATATTTTTCTTCAACTCAATCCGGCCAATATATAATAAGGTTGGAATTTTTCCCTGATTACATATCTCACGATCGTGAAATATGTAATCGGAGGAATGAACATCGCAACGTGAAATTTTTACGCCATGATATACAACTTCAATTTTACCCACATCAGCTCGATAAAATTTTATTATATCGCGTTTCGTGTTCTCCGATACCGCAATAATTTTTCTCGCATGCTTAACCGCGTAGCGAGTGCTCCAGCGCAAATAATTTCTGAACCAAAACGGATAATATTCGGGAAAATATTCGTATTCCAAGCCGTGAATTGTCACGACCGAATTTTTTGGATGGAAACGCGGTAAAACGTGCACAGGAATAAAAAGCACATCGGGTTTATTAAAAACCATATGAGATGCCAACCTTATCTGCGTCCACATTGACAAAGGCCAGTTTAGCTTCCTTACTTCGAAATTTATCGGCAATTCAAAATCGAAATATTTATTATTCGAGTCATTTAAGTGAATTCGGGTATTGGTGTCACTTTTTGGAACGTAAAGAAAAAACCGATGCGCCTTGGCTTCTGGCAGCATCGTTAAATGTTTTATCAATTGATAACAATATTCCTCAACGCCTGTCCGTGGCTGCTTTAAAGCCGCAGCGGCATTTATACCGATAGTCATGTCTTTATTTAAAAATATAACTTATTTTCGGCAACATACACAATCACATAAATATCCTGTAACTTTTCCTAAAAATTTTGTTCCGGTGCATGCCGGTCTAAAAAGTGACCCTGGTTCTTTGACTTCGCCTCCTTGTACTGTACATTGTTCGATAGTCAGTATGCGATTGTGATTTCTTATAAAAAAGAAATATACTCCATAACTGACAGCTGTTATTATGATTACTGTAATTAATAAAATTAAGATTTTTATTTTTTTTGACATTAAATTAATCTTGCATGCGAAAAATTTTGTAATAAATTTGAGATGAGTCAAGCGTAAAAATCGCGTGCTATGCCTTGGGCGACGCCAAAGGCGGCGTGCATAGCGATTTTAGCGAGACAAATCCAAATTTCTCAAAATTTTATCGCTGCAAAGAACTCTTTTGTTACTTTTCTGGTTACAGAAAAGTAAGACAAACTTATTTTTTACTCATCACGCTCCTTTTATAGACTTCGAGATGCTCCAGCGCTATTCCCGTTCCCTTTGCCACGCAAAACAGCGGGTCCTCGG
>PEYL01000094.1 GCA_002774415.1 Candidatus Portnoybacteria bacterium CG08_land_8_20_14_0_20_40_83
AAAGCGGAAAAAGAAATGGATGTGCTTTCGCAAAAAAATCCTAATGCCAATCTGGATTTTTGGCGCGGAATTGATGATTTTGCCGGAGAGATTTTTCCGGCTGGCAAAAAGGGTGACGATATTGTCAGTTTTGACTTGCTGGATAACGTGATTTCTCTCACCCACGGCGGACTCGGCAAATATCTTTACCATCAGCAAGAAGCGCTCTGGAATAAAATATTTATAGAGTATATGGGGGAAGAGAAATTGGAAAGTGCGGTGGTGGAAAATTTAAAAAGAGGATACATTGAGCTGAAATAACTACGAAATACGAATTTTGTACGAATATACGAAAATACAAACAACTAAAGTAAGGCGTAAGGACTTAATATACCCAGAATTATCTTACAAGATAATGGGTATTCTATTTAGGGTTTGGACAAATGTCGGCAGCAACCACAAAGAAAATTTTTATCAAAAAGCCGTAGCGCAAGATTTTAAAGAAGATGATCTTCCGTTCGAAGAATAATTACCTGTAAAAATAAATTATAAAAATAAACCAATTGGCATATATTATTTTGATTTTCTGATAGACGATAAAATAGTTTTAGAGATTAAAGTTAGGGATTACTTTTCCAAAAAAGATATAACTCAGCTTTACTCCTATTTAAAGGCCAAAAATTTAAAATTAGGCATTATCGCGCATTTTACAAAAACAGGGGTTAAGTTTAAAAGAGTTGCAAACATTAAGTAATTTTCGTATATTCGTATTGTTTCGTATTTCGTAGTTTATTATGAAAGATATCCTAAGGAAAGCACAATCAGGCAAATACGCGATAGGATCGTTTAATTTTTCCACCGCCGAAATTTTAAAAGCGATTGTTTTGGCGGCAAAAGATTTAAAAGCCCCGATTATTGTTTCAACTTCCGAGGGAGAGGCTAGCTTTTTTGGGATGCGGGAAGCGGCGGCTTTAGTTGACGCCTGGAGCGCCGTAACGAAATTGCCGATAATTTTGAATCTGGACCACGGAAAATCACCCGAAACAATTAAAAAAGCAATTGCCGCAGGATATAACGCTATTCATTTTGACGGTTCGCATCTGCCATATCTTGAAAATTTAGCGCAGACAAAGAGGATTGTTGATTATGTGAGGTCGGTTGAAAAAACTTTTGATCGGCAAATAATTGTGGAAGGAGAGCTCGGTTATCTGCGCGGTTCTTCTTCTCTGCACAAGGAAGCATTAAAAATAGAACCGGAAGATTTAACGACAGCCGATCAGGCGAGCGACTTTATTAAATATAGCGGAATTGATTCTTTGGCCATTGTTATCGGCAACGCCCACGGCGTTTTTGCGCAAGGCGAGGAAAAACTGAATTTGGAAAGACTAGCCGAGATTAACGAGGCAGTCGGGGACAGCGTCTTTTTAGTGCTTCATGGCGGCTCTGGCATTCCGTCTGGCGATATAAGGATGGCTATTAAATGGGGAATAGTAAAAATAAATATTAATACGGAATTAAGAGTGGCTTATAAAGATGCGTTAAAACAAGAATTAAAAGAAAGTCCTAAAGAAACAACGCCATATAAAATTTTAGAACCGAGTTTTCAAGCGGTGAAAAAAGTGGTGGAAGGGAAAATTACATTATTTGGTTCAAACAATAAAATTTAAAATCAATTAAAAAATATGTCGCTCCAAGAAGAAACAATTAGCAATCTTATCAGTGAAATTGATAAATACTCTGATTTTAGCGATGAGGACAAAAATATTTGGAAAGAACGTATTAAAATTATGCCGCCAGAATACGTGCTGTTTTTGCTGGATTTGTTTGAAAATTCGCCGGAGGATATAAGATGGCTGAATCAGAATATCAAAGAGAAAGAAAAAATTTTGGAAAATAGGGATAAGCAGGCTTGGCAGAAATTATTGGAAGAAGAAAAACAATATTTGGGAAAATTAAACCGGTAATAAATTATCCATTATTTAGAAAATTCCAAAATCAGCCGTTCGGAATTATAAAATTCCGTACGATAGTTTAGAACTATCAATTTATTAAAAAAATCTTTTGTCAAGCCACCGTGGCGAGTGAAAGATTAAAATGTCATGATAAAAAAATGTTTTTTTATAATTGCGATATTCTCGGCAATCGCGGCGGTTTCTTTGATTAGAATTCAGCCGGCATCCGCTTCTTCTATCTGGATAATTTCTCCAAACGGCGGAGAATATTTATCCGTTTCGTCAACATATCAAATAAAATGGATATCAAGCAGTGATGTCGCTTACACGGGAATTTTTTTGATGAAAGAAGGGGGCGGAAGTATTCAGATAGCCACGGGCGTTTATAATTACGGCATCAGCGGAGGAGAAGTATATGATTGGTATATACCAAGCAATATTGCTTCAGGTCGTTATAAAATAAATATAACAGGAGAAATCGCGTCAGACGGTTCTCAAATAGTATCGGCATTTGACGAAAGCGATAATTTTTTCACCATAAGCAATCCTACTACCGCCTGCGGACCTTATTCAGACCTTGTTGTAACCGGTTCTACAAGCGGCGGTAGCATTTGGGGCTCTAATCCCTATACCGATGATTCAGATTTTAACAAAGCTGCTCTTCATGCTGGTTTAATTTCTGCCGGACAAACCGCCACTATCAGAAAAACCAACGCTGGCTATTTATATAATTTTACTGGCTCTACTTTTAACGGAGTGACAACTTTGCCCTGGACAACCGGATGGTGCGGGGTAAATATTAGTTTTGTTTCTTTTGTCGCCACCCCTTACTTAACTCTAAATTCTCCCAACGGCGGGGAAAATTGGACCATCGGCGAAACCAAAAGAGTGTCTTGGGGCATTGCCAACATCAATTATGTCCGAATTTATATTGAGGATGCTTCAGGCGCCATTACTGGTTCCGGTTCTGTAAATTATATTTACGATGGCGCTATCCCTATCTCCACGAGTTATTTTGATTGGACAATTCAAAAGAGCCAACTGCCCGGCAGCAATTTAACATTTCCAAGAAATTATAAAATTAGAATTGACGGCGTTAATAGTACTGAAACAGGGGCCCAGGTCGTGGCAACAGATCGAAGCGACAATTCTTTTACTATTAGAGAAGCGGTCACTCCCTCTCTTTCTGTCGCTTATCCCAACGGCGGAGAGACGTTGATAAAGGGACAAACATACACATTTCGTTGGACATCACAAAATATGAGCGGGAAAAATGTCAGAGTCGCGCTTTATCAAAAAGATTTAACGCCGCCATTATTTGAAAATATTGCCGGAATAACATCTGCTGATTCTGGTTGGGTCTCCTGGGCTATTCCATCAAGCATTGTGTCTAAATCTAATTACTATAAAATTGCCGTTATATACGATAGCTCAACTGGAGGCGTAGCGGGGGAATCAGTTGCTGATTACAGCGATAATTTTTTCAGTATTTTGGATACAGAAACTCCTGTGGCCGGATGTCTGCCTGACGGTTCGCTGGTTAAACTTCCCGAAGACCCTAAAGTTTATATTATCATCAATTGCCAGAAAAAATGGATTCAGACAACTCAAGAATTTAATCAGGGTGGCTATAGCTGGTCTAGTGTTCAAGAAACGATACCTTCCGCCTTGCAAAGTTATACTGATTATGTCCAGTTGCTAAAAGCAACCAGCGACGAAAAGGTTTACAAAATCATCGGCGGGAAAAAACTTTGGATTCCCACCTCGGAATCTTTTGCTAACCAGGGCTTTAATTGGTCTCAAGTTCAGGAAGCAACTAAAGCAAATATAGACAAATATGCCCGGGCCAAATTAGTCCGTGTAGCCAGTAGCCCAAACGTTTATTACCTTACCGAAGCAGGCAGAAAAAGACACATTCTTAATTCCGAAGTTTTCCTCTCTTACGGCAACAAATGGGAGGACGTAGTTGAAATAACGGCGGCTGATTTGGAAATGTATCCCGACTCTGTTTTGATAAGAGCCGAGGGCGATAAAAAAGTTTTTGTATTAATAGAGGGGAAAAAACAATGGATAAAAACCGCCGAGGCATTTAATCAATTAGCGCTGGATTGGAATAATATCGCGCCGGTTAATACAACAGAGCTCAACGCCTATCCGGAAGGCGCGGCGATAGAATAAAAAACATGGAAAAAGAACCGCAATTTTTAAAAAATCAAGAAATCCTAGAAGAAAAATCCGAGGAGAATTCAGAAGCAAAGCCGGAGGAAATTTTGGTTTTGGACGCAGAGGTTGAAAATGCCAAACTAAAATTAGCAGAAGAACAAAAAGAGCGGCAAGAAAAAGAAGATTTTTTTGAAAAGACGCAAGTCCAAGAACAGATAATGACAAAAGGATTTTTGAGTAAATTTACCGAAGTGCCAAAAAACGTAAAAAGAGGGATTATGATTTTAGCGGCCGCCGGAATTTTTCTTTCAGTTAGCGGCAAGGCAATGGCCGCTGGAGAACATCGAGTTTATCAAGGTTGGCAAAATACCACTCGCCAGGTTGAACGGATGCCATATCAATATGAGGCGCGGGAAAAACAAAAAATGGAGGCAATCCAGTATCAGTATCAATTAAAGGAGAGAGTACGTTCTGACGCATATCAGGAGTATTTGAAAGAATCTGAGACAATTCAAAGGATATATGAGCAAAGAAAGTTTGATATTATGATTGGTAGAATTGAAGGTGCCACTGATTATTTTGGCAAGCAAAAAGCTAATCAGGCGCTGGAGCAATGGAAACAAGACGAAACATTAAAAGCCAAGCAAAGATGGGCCACAAAAGCTTGGGCCGCCGAGGAGCAATATCGTCAAGAAGTTCAAAAAATTCAGCAGTGGCGATAGAAGTTAAATATCAAAAATTTTACCCTGAGCAAAGTAGAAAGGCAAATATAAAATATAAAAATTAACAAAAAACTTTATGCCAAAAGCTTTTGTTACCCGGCAAGTTCCGGGGGCTATGTATAAAGCGAT
The DNA here is from genome assembly GCA_002774415.1 of Candidatus Portnoybacteria bacterium CG08_land_8_20_14_0_20_40_83. Taxonomy (GTDB): domain Bacteria; phylum Patescibacteriota; class Minisyncoccia; order Portnoybacterales; family GWB1-42-6; genus CG1-02-40-82. The sequence goes on from PEYL01000094.1 coordinate 4,946, forward strand.
GGCATATCCATTTTATGAAACTAAAACAAATTCATTGCACCCCAGAAACAACTTGTTTTTCAATACCGCTTGAGCCAAGAAAAATTATAAAAAAATCTATTAATCAGTCAGCTTTAGGGCTTATTTTAATGATCGCAATAGGTTGGGCGATAGGGAAGATATCGGGATTTATAGCAGAAGGAACTGGAATCGATTGGTACAATGTTATAATTCAGAATGCTTTGTTCCTCGTATACTTTGGTATTCTTTTAATTTTCTTTCTGTTGAATATATTCTTCCAAATTTTATATTTCCGATATTATTTTTACGATTTAACTCCCGAAGAAGTCGTAATTATGAAGGGAGTAGTATCCCGAAATAGAATCTCTATTCGCTATGAGAAAATTCAGAATATTTTTATAGATCAGGATTTTTTGGATAGAATTTTCAAGCTTTATGATGTCCATCTTGCTACTGCCGATTCGCAATCAGCAACGGTTGCCCATATTGATGGCGTCTCAAAAGAAAACGCTGAAAGACTGAAATCAATTTTAGATGAGAAGATAAAAAATCGCCAAAAAGGAGACGGAATTTAAAAGATAAAAAATTAACAAAAAACCATGGATATCCAACAACCACAATCAAATATTAATCAGCCGGCCGAACCAAACCAGCCGCTTAAAAAGAAATGGCTTAAATTCGGCCTTTCTATTGCGGTCGTAATTATTTGTCTGGTCGCCACAGGCGTAGCGGTTTATTGGATAATGACTGAGCCGACGGAAGAAAATGTAACGAGCGTAAATGTCGCAAAAACAGATAACACTGGTCTTGTCCCGAGCGGAGTTGAGGGATGGCAGACTTATCGGAATGAAGAGCTTGGGTTTGAGGTGAAATATCCGAAAAATTGGGAATTTTCAGAAGGAACTAACAGGGTTTATTTTAAGGAAATTAACAAATCATATTTTATTGAGGGTGACGAAATGGATTATGCTATTGCGCTTTCGTTTTGGCCAGGCGATAAAGATAAATTGGCCGCCGACTTAGAGCATAGAAAAAATCTTTATGACGGAACAATAATAAATATTAATATAGATTCAGAAGAAGCTTTTCAGATTACCGATTATTTAGAAACGGGAACACTTTTTATTCATCGCGGAAGGGAATTTGATCTATCTGTTCCATATTTCGGAACAAGTGACGATGACTCCCTTCGTGAGATTTATTCTAAAATCCTTTCCACTTTTAAATTTATCAAATAAATAATAATTAAAATAAAAATATATATGCCAGGTAGTGAAAATTCGACAGGCAAGCGTCTTAAGCGTTTCCAAATACTGCCTTGGCAGATTGTAAATAATAAATAAAGGAATAGGAGTTTGTTTTGCGCAAATTTAATGAAATTAAATTTGCGCATAGTCGAATTTCTACTACCTGGTATGCCAAAAGTATTTGTGACGAGGAAGATTCCCGAAGCGGGGATTAAGTTAATGAAAGATGCTGGCCTTGAAGTTGAAGTCAGCGATTTTGACGGCGTTTTGCCGCGTGAGACTTTGCTTGCCAAAGTTAAAGGCGTGGACGCGATTCTGTCGCTTTTAACGGACAAAATGAATCAGGAAATTTTGGACGCGACCGGGCCGCAATTAAAAATCGTTGCCAATTATGCAGTGGGCTATGATAATATTGATGTTAAAACCCTGACCGAAAGGGGAGTTATCGTGACAAATACTCCCGAAGTTTTAACCGAATCTGTGGCCGAACATACGATTGCCTTAATTTTTGCGCTGGCGCATCGAATTGTTGAATCAGACCAGTATATGCGTGACGGAAAATATGTCGGTTGGGCGCCGATGCTCTTTTTAGGAAATGATTTGGTCGGAAAAACATTAGGTCTGGTCGGCATGGGGCGGATTGGCGGGGCGGTGGCCAGACGCTTATGCGATGGTTTTCAAATGAAAATTCTTTATTACGACAGAGCCAGAAGCGAAGAACTTGAAAAGCAGTATAAAATGGAATATGTTGATTTGGAAACATTGCTGAAAAATTCCGATTTTGTTTCCATACATTTGCCGATGACCCTGGAAACCAAACACTTAATCGGCGAGCCGCAATTTAAAATGATGAAAAAAACTGCTTATTTGATAAATACAGCCCGCGGCCCGATTGTTGATGAAAATGCTTTGGTAGCGGCTTTGAAAAATGGCGATATAAAGGGAGCGGGTTTGGACGTTTATGAGCAGGAGCCAAAAATGGCCGAGGGCTTGGCGCAATTGCCAAATACCGTTTTGACGCCCCACACCGCTTCGGCAACCGAAGAAACAAGAGGAGCAATGTCGGAGCTGGCAGCCAAGAACATTATTGCCGTGCTTAGTGGACAAGCTCCGATAACACCAGTTAAGTAAGCGACACAGATATACGGATTGCACACGGATGACACTGATAAAACTATGAAATTAATTCACGAAAATTTGACATATAAGATTAATGGATTATGCTTTAAAGTGCATCGTGAAATGGGCAGGTTCCGAAGTGAGCGACAATATTGTGATAAATTAGAAATTCTATTTAAGGAAGAAAAAATTAATTTTAAACGCGAATACGAACTGGTAAAATTGTCCGATGTTAATTCGCTTGGTAATAGGGTAGATTTTTTGATAGATAACTTAATTATATTAGACGTGAAAGCAAAAAAATTTATTACAAAGGATGATTATTTCCAGATGTTAAGATATTTAGAAACCGCGGATCTTCAGCTCGGGATAATCATAAATTTCCGCAATACTTATTTAAAGCCAAAAAGAATAATTAATTCTAAATTTAAATCCGTGTCATCCGGGTGATGTCCGTGTATAATCGGTGTCGCAACTATGAAGATTAAAGTAGAACGACCAAAATGCATTTCCTGCGGTTCCTGCGTAGCTGTTTGCCCGCAGTTTTTTGAAATGGAAGACAGCGGATTGGCGCATCTTAAAAATTCAAAAAAAGATGCCGACGGGAACGAAGAACTGGAAGTTCAAGAACCCGATTGCGCCAGAGACGCAGCCGAGGTTTGTCCGGTGCAGAT
>PEYL01000063.1 GCA_002774415.1 Candidatus Portnoybacteria bacterium CG08_land_8_20_14_0_20_40_83
CCATAGTTAGAGCTGTTTTTGACTCTAACCACTAATTTTTACAGTTTAAGCTTTGCTCTTTATAATCTTATCTACCAGTCCGTATTCCTTTGATTCCTCAGCTGACATATAAAAATCCCGGTCGGTATCTTTCTCAATCTTTTTAATATTCTGGCCGGTGTGCTTTGCCAAAATCTGGTTCAATTTGTCTTTGATTTTGATGATTTGGCGCGCCGCAATGTCAACGTCAACTGCCTGGCCCTCTGCTCCGCCCATAACCTGATGCAAAAGCACCTGCGAATTTGGCAGCATATAACGCTTTCCTTTTGTGCCGGCTGTTAGCAAAACTGCGCCCATGCTTGCTGCCACGCCAACGCAAATCATAGAAATGTCCGGTTTGACATATTGCATCGTATCGTAAATTGCCAGGCCCGAATAAACCACTCCGCCGGGCGTATTTACATACATTATGATATCTTTTTTGGGGTCCTGGCCTTCCAAAAAGAGAAGCTGGGCAATAATTGTATTTGCCACCGCATCGGTAATCGGGCTGCCCAAAAAAATAATCCTTTCTTTTAAAAGCCGGGAATAGATATCATAGGCGCGCTCGCCAAATTGAGATTTTTCTATAACAGTAGGAATCAAATTCATTGAAGCCTAAGTTTTAATTAATGGTTAGATAAAAAAACTAATAATTATTTGTTATCCTAGCTTGGGTTACAAATTATTACGAATTCTGGCGCTCTGTATCTCGCTGATGGTAGACCAAGTTTTGTAGTGAAGCGCCTCGCGAATTTTTATTCGTACTGATTCGTGAGCTCGCCCACCTCATTGCCGGAATACTAAATTTTCACACCGGAGAGCTAAATTTGTGTAAATTCGTAACTTAAGTCAGAATACCAATTTTTTCAACAATTTTCTAATATTTGAAAAACTCTTTCATTTTTCAGGATGTCTGAAGTATAGCGCTTAAATTGTTCTTTGTCAACTTGCGGCTCGGCTTGCTGCGACTTTTCAAAATGCGCCAGCGCCTTAGAAACTTCCTGATTCAACTCTTCATCAGCTATTTCAATTTTTTCCTGTTTGGCAATTTCCTGCAAAACTAAAAAGTTTTTCACGTTTTTTTGCGCTTTTTCCTTAAATTCTTTTATTAAATCTGCTTCGGTTTTATTAAATTTTTCCAGATATTTCTCATATTCAAGCCCAATTTGCGCCACTTTTGCTTTCAAATCATCCAGTATTCTTTGTGTCTCTCCTCCAATTAAAACCTCGGGAATTTCCATACTTGAAGAATCGGCAATCTTTTCAATCAAGGCTCCTCTCCAACGTTCTTTTTCCTGCTCTTTCTTTTCTATTAATAACCCGTCTTTTATGCTGGTTTTAAGCTCCGAGGCGTCTTTAAAATTGCCGACCCCCTTGGCAAACTCATCATTAAATTCCGGCAGTTGCGCTTCCTGCACCAAATTCATTTTTGCCTTAAAATCAACATTTTTGCCGGCTAAATTCTTGGCAGAAAAATCTTTAGGAAAAGTTATTTTAAATTCTTTTTCTTCTTTCTCCTTCATACCCAAAATACTTTCCTCAAATTCGGGCATAAAATACCCCCGGCCCAAAATTGCCGGATGGTTTTTGCTTGTCAGCTCCGGCAAATTTTGGCCTTCGCATTTGCCCTCAAAATCAATTTCAATCCTATCCCCTATTTTACAGGCCCGAGGCACAGTTATATATTTGGCCCTGGATTTAAGCAGCCAGTCAATCGCTTTTTTAATTTCTTCTTCGCTGACTGAAACTTCTTTTTTATCTTTTTTTAAATCAGCCGCGATTTTTCTATAATCGGGCAGTTTAACTTCCGGCATCACCGCCACGCGAACCTTAAATTCAAAGGGATTACCCTTTGCGATTTTTAAAACAGAAATTTCAGGCCGGCCGATTGCTTCAATATTATTATCCAAAATCGCGCGAACATAGCATTTGCGAACGCAATGCTCGGCCGCGTGCTCCAAAAATTTTTCTGCCCCAATTTTTTCTTCCACCATTTTTGCCGGCGCATGGCCGGGCCTGAATCCCTCAATTTTTAAATCCTGCGACAATTCCTTTGCCGCCTCATCAATAAATTCATGCCATTCATCTGGTGGCACTTCTATTTTTAATTGTATTTCGGATTTAGGGAGTTTTGTAATATCTATTTTCATATAATTGCTTAAATCAAAATGCAAAAATCAAAATTCAAAATGACAATGTAAAATTCAAAATTATTTTAGTTCTCCCTTAACCCAATCTATGTATTCTTTAGCAATACCTTTTATTTCAATAAAACCTACAAAGGGTAATCTATCGCTGTGAATCTTCTTTACTTCTTTGGCAATACTGCTATATTTTTCTTTAAAAGTTTCCAAAATCAAAGTGGCGCCTTTGCTGGTTTCAATTTTTCCGCTTTTTGGCGGCCAGAAGTAGGCAGCCAAATGGCGTGAGGTAATGTCAAAACAAGACGCTAACCGTTCTTTCAATATTTTTCTGCCGACAGACTCGGCTTCTTTGTTGCTGCTGCAATTAACTAAAATCCAAATTACTTGAGGCATATTTTTTGACAAAATTTGTGATTATGATAAATTTATGTATCAGCTAAAATTTAGCTGAAATTTGTTCTTAAAAGGAGGGGTAAAATATGCCAGCAAAAAAGAAAGGGAAAGATATAGAAATTCTCTCTCGTTTTGCAGTATTCACCGTCGCTGTCCCGACCAAATATGCATCTGATTTTGCGGAGAGTTTCAAACCCGGTTTGCGTTTACGATCTTCGCAAAATCAAATCGACAAACCACAGGACAAAGTCATTTTTCATCTTTACCAGACCAAAAAGATGGAAAAGTCATTCTCTGAGTTTCTTGATTCATTTTGCAAGAGACGAGATATCACTTTTGCGAAAATCAAAGGACAGTCTGATTCATGATAATCGCCAAGACCAGTCGCCGCGACTGGTCTTTTTTTTATTTGTTATTTTTTTAATTTCGCCATCGCGCAAAAATAATCAGAAAATCGAGGCGAGGCGATTTTTTCTTGCATGGCGAAAGTTTTATCAGAAAATCGCGGCGAGCGAAGCGTTAAGAAATTGCCGAGCGAGCTCCCGCCGCAGCGGGGAGTGCGAGTTTACGAGGCAATTTTAGCTGAACGAGCCTGATTTTCTTAAAACTTTACGCCCTGCAAAGTAATCTTTTGGTTACTTTTCTGTTAGCAGAAAAGTAACTTAAAAAATATTTACATAAACAACGCGGCCAGAGCCAAAGTCAAAGTCCCCAATAGTTTAACCAAAACATGCAATGAAGGGCCGGCCGTGTCTTTAAAAGGGTCTCCAACCGTGTCGCCGGTGACCGAAGCCGCGTGGGCCGCGCTTCCTTTGCCGCCAAAATTTCCAGCCTCAATAAATTTTTTGGCATTGTCCCAAGCTCCGCCGGCATTATTCATCAAAGTTGCCAAGAGCACTCCAACAATCGTGCCAATCATTATCAATCCGGCCTCCGCTTCTGCTCCTAAAATGAGCCCCGTCGCAACTGGAATGCCAACCGCCAGAAGTCCAGGTAAAATCATCTGTTTCAAAGCCCCTTTAGTGGTAATATCAACACATCTGGAATAATCCGGTTTGCTCGTTCCCGCCATTATGCCGCGGTCATCTTTAAACTGCCGGCGGACTTCATTAATAATATAAGAAGCTGCCTTGCCCACTGCTCTTATCGCAAAAGAGCTAAAAAGAAAAACGAGCATTGCGCCGATAAACCCGCCGATAAAGACTTCCACTTTCGCCAGATCGACAATTTTTAATTGCACTTCTTCCAAGTAAGCCGAGAAAAGCAAAAAAGCCGCCAAAGCAGCACTACCCATGGCATAGCCTTTTGTTAGGGCCTTGGTGGTATTGCCAGCCGAATCTAATTTATCCGTCACCTTACGCGTTTCCTCGGCGCCGCCAGACATCTCAACAATTCCGCCGGCATTATCGGTAATCGGACCAAAGGTATCCATGGCTAAAACATAGGCAGCGCTGGCTAACATTCCCATTGTTGCCACCGCCGTCCCAAAAAGGCCGCCTCCTTGAAAACCGCTCATGGAACCTAATTTATAAGCAGCTAATAAAGCCAAAGAGATCGTAACAACGGTGGCGGCCGTTGACTCCAGCCCCACCGAAAATCCAGCAATTATATTGGTGGCATGACCAGTGGCCGAGCTTTTTACAATTTCTTTCACCGGCCGATGTTTCGCTTCGGTATAATACTGGGTGATATAAACGAATACAACGCTGGTCAAAATTCCAACTAATCCGGCATAAAAAAACCAAATGTTTCCCAGCATCTTCATGGTCACAAAATAAAAAAATATGGCCGCCAAAACGCTTGTTACGAGATACCCTCGGTTTAAAGCTTTCATCGGCTCATCGGTTTCTTTGGGCTTAACTGCTAAAACCCCGATAATGCTTGAAAAAAGCCCAAATGCCCGAACAACTAAAGGAAAAATAATGCCGCTAATCCCAAAGTGGGGAAACAAAGCGACTCCCAAAATCATAGCGCCGATGTTTTCAGCCGCGGTTGACTCAAAAAGGTCTGCTCCACGACCGGCGCAATCACCGACGTTGTCGCCAACTAAATCAGCGATGACAGCCGGGTTTCTGGGGTCATCTTCTGGAATGCCCGCTTCAATTTTTCCGACCAGGTCAGCTCCGACGTCAGCCGCCTTGGTATAAATTCCTCCTCCCAATTGCGCAAAAAGGGCAACCAAAGAAGCCCCAAACCCAAATCCGACAATCAAAGAAGGAATTTGAGTTGCCTGATAATTATAGAAAGTATAAATAAGATAAAGGCCGGAAATTCCAAGAAGACTCATAGCCACAATTGTTATCCCTGAAACAGCGCCTCCGCGCAGAGCAATGGTTAAGGCCCGAGAAAAACTGGTTTGGGCGGCATCAGCCGTTCGAATGTTTGCCCGAACGGCAATCCACATCCCAATGAATCCTGAAAGTAAAGAGCAGGCTGCTCCAAATATAAAAGCGATTGAGACCTGAAAACCATGTTGCCAACTCCCGGTAAAGCCGTAAACCCCAAATAAAAGCAGAGCTAATCCGACCGCAATTACCCCTATTGTCCAGTACTGTCTTTTTAAAAAGGCAGTTGCTCCTTCCTTGATATACTTTGCTATATCAATCATCTTTCCTTGCCCGGCTGGCTCCCGACCAATTTTGCGAGCCAAATTAAAAGCATAGCCGATGCTTACTAGACTTGCCACAATAGCAAAAATAATTCCTATATGCATAATTTCCTTACGAATATACGAATTTTTACGAATATACGAATCCTTCGATAAACTCAGGATAAATTCGTAAATTCGTACTGATTCGTAAATTCGTATGGTTTATTTTTTATCTTTTTTTGGTTTTTTGGTCTTTTTTGTTTCTTTTTTGCCGAAATTCTTTCCGCCTTCGGCGGAATTAGAATTTCGAGCATCCTCGCCGCTTTGCGGCAGGATTTTTTCATCAGTTTTTTTTTCTTTTTTTGCGTCTGCGCTTTCTTCACTTTTTATTTCAGCTTCTTTGACTTCAGCTACTTTTCTTTCTCCCGTCAAAACGTCTATTTTCCAGCCGGTTAATCTGGCTGCCAGTCTCACGTTCTGACCCTTTTTGCCGATAGCCAAAGAAAGTTGGTCTTCTGGAACCTGAACCTGCGCCAGTTTTCGCTCTTCGTTAATTTCTACGTTCAAAACTTTGGCCGGCGCCAGCGCATTTGAAATAAATTTAGCCGGGTCGCCTGACCATTCAATTATATCAATTTTCTCTCCGCCAAGCTCGTTAATTACCGCCTGCACTCTTGTTCCCCTCTGGCCGACGCATGATCCGATTGGATCAATGCCCTCTTCGGTTGAGGCAACGGCGACTTTTGAGCGAGAGCCTGCTTCTCTGGCAATTGATTTTATCTCAACCGTGCCTGCCGCAATCTCGGGAACTTCCAGTTCAAAAAGCTGAGCAATCATTTTTGGATGGCTGCGTGAAAGTAAAACGCCCGAACCTTTCGGGTCTTTTTGAACTTCCAAAATTAAAAAACGAAGTCGCTGGCCCAGCCTGTAATATTCGCCCTGAATTTGCTCTTCTGCAAAAAGCACGCCGACGGTTCGGCCGATGTCAACAAAAACAACTCCCCGTTCCATCCGCTGAACAATTCCCGAAACCACCTGTCCTTCTTTATTTTTGTATTCATCGTAAACCGCTTCTCTTTCGGCTTCTCTTATACGCTGAATAATCACTTGCTTGGCTGTTTGCGCCGCAATCCGTCCAAAATCTTGATGCGCCTCTATTTCAAGCTGCAGCTCTTCACCCAGTTTAATTTTTTTATTTATTTTTTTTGCTTCCTCCAGCATCATATGTTTTTCCGGATTAAAGCGTATCCTCCTGATTTCGCCCTCGGCCAATTCTTTTTCTTCTATTTCATGTTCTTGCGCCCCAGCTTCAATTTCTTTGGTTATTTCTTCCTCTGATTTTATCATTGACTCATCAACCACCAGTTTTAGCTGATACATCTGGACCTTGCCGGTTTTCAAGTCAAAGCAGGCCCTGATGTTTTGGCCTTTATGCCCATAGTCTTTTTTATAAGCGGCGGCAAGTGCCATCTCAATAGTCTCAATCACCTTCTCTTTTAAAATGCCTTTTTCTTCACAAATCTGCTCAATGGCAGACGAAAATTGTTGTAAGTCCATATCATTAAATTCCTAATTTCTAATATCTAATTTCTAATCCAGTCCCGCGAAACGGGACATTATTGGAAATTGAAAATTGGTAATTGGAAATTTTATAAAAATGAGTCCGTTTCCACGGACCCAGAAAGCTCACATTTGTATATTACTACGGACATCTGACGCTGTCAACATCTTTGGCTCCTCCCTTTGAAAAAGGGAGGGTGGGAGGGATTTTTTTAAATTCCATAACTTCTCTAAATACTTCAGACGCTGATTGAAGCTATTATTTCGCCTTATATTCTACATTCCGGCCATAAGCGCCCACCTGCAAAATTTTACCCTCTTTTTCCAACTCCTCCAGATAGCGAAACGCCGTGGCGCGGGAAATATCAAACATATCTGCCACCTCGTTCGTTTTAGTTTTACCTTTTTGTTCCAAAGTCGCAATAATCTTATGTTTTCTTTCCTCTTTCACCTCCTGCATCCGGCGGTTAAATTCATCAATTCCCGACACAAAACCGGCTTGTTCCGCCTTCTCCTTCTCTATCCTTTTTAGTTCAATTTCCAGCTCCTTTGCTTTCTTTCTCATCAAAAACCAAACCGCCCCAGCTCCCAAAATAATTCCCAGTAAAATATAAAAAAATGTGGACATACAATTCTAATATATATGGTTAATATTGTTTTGGTGGCCGGCCAACTTTTAATAAAATTTTTGGATATTTTATGCCTGCTTTTTTTCTACTAAAATCCTTCAAATCAACAATAAACTGCCAGCTGTCGCCGTAATCAAACAAAAACATCATCTTGTCGCCAAATTTTTGCCAGACATCTTTAACTTTTGTCTTCTTCACGCTTTTGGCGCCTGTTGATTCAAGATTCTCGCCCTCTTCTATCAAATCAGTAAAGAGTTCATATTTCTTTTCTGAATCAAAATATCTGCTTTCTGAAATCTTACTGAAAAAACCAAAGCAGTGATCAAAATTAAAGTTATACGCGTCAATGATTGTTTCTGCCAACTTATACAAATTCGTGTTTTCAAAAACTTCTATCTCACGATAAATTTTTTTATTCCGCATTAAATAAATTCTAAAAATGTAAGTTCTCACGCCTTACCTCCTTTCTCTATCAACTCTTCAACATTTCTTTTTGCTTCTTCCAATAATTGCTTCGCTTTTTTGCGGGATTCGTGGGATTGACGGGCTAAAT
>PEYL01000096.1 GCA_002774415.1 Candidatus Portnoybacteria bacterium CG08_land_8_20_14_0_20_40_83
AAAAAAGCAAAGTCCATGCATGCGAAAAGCGCTCGTTCGCACTCCGTGCTCGCGAAATGCGAATGCGCCCATGCGAATTAAAACCTTAAAATATTTCCTTCAAAAATCAGTAGTTAGCATAATAAAAATCTTAAATTATCTTCATTGGCGAAGATTTAATTATATTATAGCTTTTTCTAGTCAAATCCGCAAACCTTGACAAATGAGAAGATTCGGTCTTATAATTAATGCAAATTTAAAGGATATCTTATCAAGTTCTTTACATCAAAATCAATTCAAAAGTAGTGCAGATAGGAGGTGTTAAAAATGCCTAAAGAGATTGTGTGGTTATGCAATTCAGATGTGAAAAAACGAACAATTGTAGGGGAAACTCTTTTGTTGGCTGTCAGGAGCAATCGTTTGTTAATGCTTAACAAACAGGCAACAGCAATTTGGAACCAGCTCGGAAATTCAGAAGGCCGTCGAGAATCAGATATGTTGGGGGCACTTAAATGCGAATATCCCAACGTACCAGTCTCAAGGCTGGAAACTGATATCCATAATTTTCTTTTGGATCTTCAAGCAAGAGGATTTGTAAATCAATGCGGGGATCATTGGCTCAATCAAGCGCCGATAAGCGGTACAAAAAACGAAGCGGCAGGACATTTTTCTTTTTCGGAGAGATTATATAAACTTGCAACAGAGCAGAATATTCCTATTGCAGGAGGTCTGGAAATTACCCAACATTGTCACCTCAAATGTATACATTGCTACATTGCCGATCAGCCTATTGATTATAAAAAAGAGCTTTCAACAGATGAGATATGCAATACGCTGACCGAAATGGCTGATTGTGGCTGCTTATGGCTTCTGATCACAGGCGGAGAACCGCTTGTCCGAAAAGACTTCAGTGATATTTATCAGCATGCGAAAGAACTCGGGATGATTGTGACGGTTTTTACAAGCGCAACTGATATCACTGAGCGAATCGTAAGATTATTCATTGCCTACCCCCCATTTTTGGTAGAAGCAACTCTTCATGGAGCCACAGAAATTACTTTTGACGCTATAGCCGGCGTTAGGGGAGCATTCCGGAAATTTCAAAGAGGGATTCGTCTTCTAGAAGAAGGCAAAATTCCGTTTCATCTCAAAATGATAGCAATGCGACAAAATGTTCAAGAGGTAGAAGACGCTCGGCAGTTAGCGCTGAATATGGGAGCTGGAGATTTCCGGTTTGACCCAATGATTAACGCTGATCTTTCCCATTCTCCTAAAGTTGCAGATTTGCGTGTCGCAATTAAGGACGCAATTAAGCTTGACCATTTGGAGCCGTATCGGAAACGTTGGGAAAGGGTTTATCATAACGCAATAAATAGACAGGCAACAGCGCCGCAGTCATCTAACGGGCTACTTTTTCCCTGCCGAGCGGGAAAATGTTCTTTTTCAATCAGTTCGGACGGACAACTTTTACCATGCATTTTAGCGCGAACCCCGGCATTTAATCTTCGAAGAATTCCCTTCTCCGAAGCTTGGAAAGCATTAAGCGATTATACTAATAATGCGCGCATGGAGAGGGAAAATCTTTGTTTAAAATGTTCGGTTAAAGCATGCCCGAAATGTCCAGCCTGGGGATATTTAGAGCATGGCGATTTAAATCTTAAATCGAGGTTCGCCTGTGCGCTCCAAGAGGAGAGAGAAAAAGCCTTTCTCCATCTTCAAATAAAATAAAAGGAGGATAACTATGGAAAAAGAGTATGAAACGCCAGAAGTAAAGGAAGTAGCGGTAAAGGAAGACGCCACTTCGGCAGACTGCCAGATGAAAGCAGTCGGTTGTTATGCGGGCAGTAGCTGTGGCCAAGTCGAAATCAAGGAGTAGGGGTCAAAAAGCACAATAAAACAAACAGGGCGTGATGTTCCAGGCACATCCGCCCTTTTTATTTTTTTCAATATAAACTAAGATATATATAAATATGGCGGAATCCAAGACAAGAATTTTCTATGTGCTTTCTTTTTTAGGTAGCCTGCAAGGCAATATCGTTGCGCCTCTTTTTATTGTTTTCGGTCTCTCTTTGGGGCTTAATATTGCTCAAGTGGGGCTTCTTTTTGGCGCAAGCCGCTTGAGCCAATTTATTTTTGAAATTCCTACGGGTATTTTTGCTGATTCTTATGGCAGGAAAAAATCCATTTTGGTTTGCTATTTTTTGAGTATTTTCTACTCGTTATTTTATTTTTTTAGTTCTAATTTTTATGTTTTATTAGCAGGATCGATAATCAGCGGTTTATCATTGGCTTTTATATCTGGCGCATTTGAGGCTTTGGCCGTTGATTCTTTGGGGGTATCTGATCAAGAGCAGCCTCGGAATAGGATTTTTATTAGAATAGGCGTAATAACCACTTTTGGGTTCATTGCCGGCGGATTCTTTGGCAGCGGTATAGCCTATTTAAACTTAAGATACATTTGGATTGTACAGGCTATAATCGCAATATTTGCTTTGATTTTAGGCTGGAAATGGCTGGAAGAAAAATTTTATCACGAAGAAAAACTAAATAGTCAAAAAATGGCTATCAAAGAAGTTTTTGATAAAATCAAAAATCCCACGATGCTTATTATAAAAGACAAGAGCATATTTTTCATGTTCCTGGTGGCTATTTTAATAACTTTAGCCAGCGCTTTTTATCTTGTTAGCTGGCCGATAATCTTAAAAGAAATATTAGCTATACCGGTTTATTATTTCGGTATAATTTCGGGGATAGCCGGCGTTTTCTTTTTAGCTGGTTCGCTCTTGGCAGAGAGGTGGTCATTTAAAAAAGGCACTATCAACACTATTTTGCTTTCCTTAATTTCAATGGCCATATTTTATATTATTTTTAGCATTTCAAGAAACATATATTTGTCTTTGGCCAGCTTTGTATTAATAGATTTTTTTAATGGCGGCTTTAGCCCGCTATTTTATTCTTTTATAAACAGTTTAATCCCTTCGCCGCAGCGCGCAACTATACTTTCGATTTATAGTCTCGCTGGAGGAGGGGCTTCCGGTATGGGTGAAATCATCGCTGGAAACTTATTGAGGTTTTTTATGCCTGCTATAGTTGTACTTTTATCGCCATTATTAATCATCATAGCTTCGGCTCTGTTTTTTATCGCAAAAATTAAATCTGCAGCAAAAATATAAAAGTCAATGTATTAACAAAAAAGCCCCTTTGGGCAAAAATTTCGCTATCTTAAATTTTCTTTGGACATCAGTATAGTCCCTTGAATGAATTAAAAAAGCAAAGTCCATGCATGCGAACAGCGCGCCTCCGCACTTCGTGCTACGGCAATGCGAATGCGCCCATGCGAATTAAAACCTTAAAATATTTCCTCCAAAAATTAGTATCTAGCATAACTTAACCCAGCCCCGCGATGGGAATTTGCTTTTATTATATCACTTTCCCCCATCAGACGTGAAGCTGCCTAACCGGCCACCCCGCCCCCCAAACAAAAACCCCATTGCGAGATGGGGATTTTACAGCGGCTTTATTTGGCGAAATTAGATAGCCTGGATTTCTACTCCCAGTTTTTTCTTTAGAACCTGTTTTATCTGTTTCACTTCTTCTTTCAGAATAACAAATTCCTGCTTAAAATCCTCTTGCGCTTTAACATGGGCATCGATGAGAGTCTGGACATTATTGATGTCTTTTTTCAATTCGTCTTTCGTCTGTTTTAACCCCTGTTTTATCAATCCGGTATCAATCTTTATTTCTTTCAGGCGTTTATCTAAAACACCGTCAACCGCCGCAACGATTACTTGCGCTTGCTCTGTCATTTTTTTGTCCAGATATTTAGTTGTGACAAACCCCTCTTTTTTCATACAATTACATTTTAGTCCGAAATTTTAAAAAGTCAAGCATCAGATTATTTATATCACTTTCCCATACGAGGCGTGAAGCTGCCTAACCGGCCACCCCGCCCCAAACAAAAAAGCCATCTTGCGATGGCTTTTGAAATTTTTAGTTTGTTGCAATTTTATGAGACCAGATTCTTAAGCAAGGTCTTGAATTTATCTCTAATTTCTCTGTCCTCCGTTTCCCTTTTTGTCTGTTTGCCCCATTCGTTTTTATATGTCTGAAAACTTTGGTTTAACGTCTGTTTTTCTTGCTCATCGGCTGTTTCCTCAATTTTATCTTCAAATTCACGGCATTCGTTAAGGAAATTTTGCCTATTTGATAAATCTGTTACTGTCTCAAATGTATTATGAAATTTATCGACTTTTTCAAAAAAAGTCTGTTTGTTCTCCTCTCCAAAAATGCACTCTTCAATTCTATCGAATACAAAATCGGCTGCGGCGAATCCTACGGATTTGAGGTAAATTTCCTTTTGCACCTCAGGATCCATTGTATTTATTTTTTCTTGTTTTACTCTTTCTCTTTCAAACATTTTATTTTATAGCTTCTTCTGCCTTTTTTAGGCAGAACAGATGCTTTTTCTTCATATGTTCATCTATTTGAGTTTCAAATTCTTTAGTTTTTGACCTGAAATATTCCTCTTTTTTTTCTTTGATTTTTTCCAGCTTGGCAGGGTCGTTGCTTTGCGCCGCTTCTTTCATTTCTATGAACATATCTGTCAGAAGTTTTATTTCTTCGGCAGTATATGATTCTATGGCTTCAAGAATCACGGCTTGTTCTTGAGGAGCTGATTTGTCAAAAGCTGCTTCCCATAAAGAAATTCCTTCCTCAGGAAGGGAATGTTGTTTCAGCAATTCAAATAATTTTGCCTTATAGTCTTCCATATTCATATTTTACCTCCTTTGTTTTGAATTGTCAAAAAACCATAGAAACATTTTAATCTAATCTGTAAGAAATCGGCGCGTTGTTTACAGTTCTTTGGGATAAAAATAATTGATTAGTTTTTCCATTGGGGTAAGATTATTGATGCCTT
>PEYL01000048.1 GCA_002774415.1 Candidatus Portnoybacteria bacterium CG08_land_8_20_14_0_20_40_83
GGCGCGCCAGTTTCACTGGCACGAAATTCGGCGGCGGCGGAAAGCGAGGGCGGGGCGGGAATTCCTTTTCCCCCAACCCCCTTTCCTTCCCGCCCCGCCCGAGCGTTTGGTTTGGCGCGCGAAGCGCGCCGTCAGTTCCGTTCAAAATAGGTTCGGATTTGGTCAAATAAACGCACTGGGTAATTTGGTGTGGGGGTAAAAATCCCTCCCTTAGGCCCACGTAGCTCAGGTAGCAGAGCACATTCTTGGTAAGAATGAGGTCCGCAGTGCAAGTCTGCGCGTGGGCTCAGATTAACTTTAAAATAGTAAAACGAACATGCCAGGTAGTGAAAATTCGACTGTAAAGTCTTATTTATAAAATTAGGTTGTTCTATCTGGCAAACAAATTATTAAAATAAAAATATTATAGAAAAGATTTATGATTAAATTTTAAAAAAATTTAATCATAGTCGAATTTCTACTACCTGGTATGCCTCAGCCAAATTTAATAAAACTTCAATGTACAATTTGCAAACATGTTAATTACTGGTCTCGCAAAAACAAGCGCAAAGTTGAACGCAAAATTGAGCTCAAGAAGTTTTGCAAATGGTGTCGTAAGCATACTCCTCACAAGGAAACCAAAAAGTAAACCATTTGTAACAGAAGGGGGTCGGGGAAACTGGGTGTTTCCCCGTAGAGGAAACCAGTGAGTCCCGCAGAGCGGGACGAGCGCAAGAAACCGAGGGTTTCTTGGGAGCGAAGCGACGCAAGTGGTGCAGAAAACATACACCTCATAAAGAAACTAAAAAATAGCAAATAGCGTATAGCTAATAGCTTATAGCACAAAATGTTTCGCTTTGAGACATTAGAAATTTGGAAGTCATCTATTGCTTATGGGAAGCGATTGTATTTTGTGGCGAATGATTTTCCTAAAAGCGAAACATTTGCGTTGTCAGACCAGCTAAAACGCGCGGCAGTTTCTGTCTCTAATAATATAGCCGAAGGTTCTGGTGGAACGAATAAAGATTTCGCAAATTTTTTAAAAATTTCAATTAAATCAGTTTTAGAAACAGTAAACATTTTAAAATTCGCTGAAAGCGTCGGTTATATAAAAAAGGAAAAGACGGATGAATTATATAAAGAAGCCGAGATGCTGATTAGAAGAATTACGGCATTTAAGAATTCGTTAATTAGGCCATAAGCTATATGCTATAGGCCATAAGCCTGAAAGGGGGCGTGGTATAATGGTATTACAACGGTCTCCAAAACCGTTAACGGGGGTCCGATTCCCTCCGCCCCTGCTATCCTTCGCCAAGGCTACGGAATAGCAGGCTAGTCTGAAGTTTTAACGGAAGATAGCAGGCTATTTCAATGTATTACGTTTATGTCCTTCTTAGTTCAAAATTTCACATTTTCTATATAGGTTCTGCAATTGATTTAAAAGAACGGATAAAGATGCATAACTCGGGGCGAGTGCAATCAACAAAACCATATTTACCATGGACATTAATCTGGTATTGCGCGTTTAAAACCGAACCAGAAGCAAGAAATTTTGAACGATATTTAAAAACAGGTTCTGGGCGTTCTTTTGCTTATCGCCATTTAATTTCCGTGGCGTTGGCGAAGGATTTTCAACGGGGTCGCCAAATAAGTCACAGAACCAAAACTGGTATCGCTAAGCCGACAGAAAATTATAAAATCATAGGTTAAGATACCATTTGATAGGTATTCCGAAGCTCGCAGAAGCGAGCGAAGGATACCCTCCGCCCCTGCCATCCTTCGTCAAGCGATTTTATAATTTCTGGCAGAACACCGCGGACGTAAGTCCGCGGATGAATGCCAGCCCGGAGCGAGTCCCGTAAAGCCCCCAGCTAAGCTGGGCGAAGCGGGGCGAGCGGAGGAAAATATATAGACTCCCGCAATTTTGCAAAAGATTTTGCAAAAGCAAAATCATAATATTTTTGCAAAATTGCGGCAGGTACGCAGTACCTCGGCCGTTAGGCCGAGGGGATCTATTTGATTGACAGTTCATAAATTAGAGGTATGATAGATGGGCAGAAATAAAAAAATGAAAAAGAAAAATATCACAATTGAAAATTTAGCCACCATGGTCAGCAAGGGTTTTGATGATGTTGTTTCGCATATGGCAAGAAAGGACGAGGTTAATCAGCGATTTGATAAAGTCGAAAACCGCCTGGAAAAAATTGAGAAGTTAATATTGGCTAATCATAAACGCAGGATAGAAAGGTTGGAAGAAGAGGTTAAAGAACTCAAAGAACTGTTGGCAGTAAAATAACTTGAATTATGAAAACAAACTACCCAAAATCTGACCTGTCTGCCGGCAGGCACAACACGGATTTGGGTTGCAGTGCATCTTCCCAAGGCGCCCCGCAGGGTGCGGGGTACTTTTTTGTTTAAAACGGTATCTGGCACCTTTCTGCCAATGCTGATAAAAACGCCCCGCGCCATGCGGGGCGTTTTTTAAATTATCCACAGGACGCGCCACAGAATAAAAAATTTTTGTTATAATATAAAAAAGTGTTATAATTTCTGGCGGTTTTAAGCCCGCACCGTAAAACATGCTCGTCTCTTTTAAGGAAATCGGCGAAAGACAGAATGGTTTATATGGACAATTTGGAGAATAAATTATCAAAAAGAAAAAGCACCGCGTAGGGACGGAACCCGTACGAAGTGCTTTTTCATGTGGATGTTATAATAATATCAAACCCAAAACATATGTCAACCCCTAAAATGTGGATAAAAATTTCAATGAATTTCCATAAATTTCTAAAAATTTCTATTGTATTTCTAATAATTTTCGCTTGGATTTTTTTTAGTTTCCCGCAGATTTGGCCCCAAAGTATAAATCCTGACGGATTTAACTACGGGGTAAACAAAATCCGCCTGCCCCGTTAGATAAATACTTTGAATTACGAAACGGCAGATTTCCCCCTTTGAAAAAGGGGGATTAA
>PEYL01000065.1 GCA_002774415.1 Candidatus Portnoybacteria bacterium CG08_land_8_20_14_0_20_40_83
TGGGCCGGCCGGCCGCTTAAATTGAAGAATTTGGAAATTCTAAAAGCGGCTTTCATTGAAGCCGCTAAAGAAAATAGGGAGATAAAGTTAGAAATTTTTACTGATTTACCTTATCAGGAACTGATAAAAAAACTGCAAAATTGCTACGGCGTGATTTTGCCTTCAATTAGCGAAGTCAGCCCGAATTTTATTTTAGACGCAATAGCGACCAACAAACCCTTTATTTTAACGAAAGAAACCGGGTTTTACGAAAAAATGAAAGATATCGGTATTTTTGTTGACCCACACAACAGAGAAGACATAAAAAATAAGATTCTGTTTCTGGCAGATGACAGAAATTGGCAGGAATATAAAAAGCGGGTCGCCGATTTTAAATTCGTTCATTCCTGGCAGGAGATTACGGATGAATTCATAAACATTTATCAGAAATTATGCCAGGTAGTAGAAATTTGACAGGTTAATCTGCCAGTTGGCGGATTAACCAAAATCCACTACCTGTTAGCAAAAACATATTTACGAAAATAAAAAAGTCGAAATTGCAAGAAATTATTAGTTTAAAGTCAAATTTTCACTACCTGGTATGAAAGTTTTAAGCATCGGCTCTGATAAAAATTTATTTAAGGAAGATTCTGCTGTCAGGCAGAGAATCATTGAATATGGTTCTTTGGCTGAGGAGCTGCATATAATTGTCTTTTCAAGACAAAAATCCGAAATTCGAAATCTGAAATCCGAAACAAATCCTAAATCACAAATTTCAAAAAATACCTTTATTTATTCTACTAATTCGTGGAGTCGCTGGTTCTATATTCTTGACGCTTACAAAATTGCCAAACGAATTATTCTTAATTCTAAATTCTTAATTCATAATTCTTTAATCACCACTCAAGATCCATTTGAATGTGGATTGGCAGGATATATTATGGCCAAAAAGTTTAAGTTGCCGCTGCATTTGCAAATCCACGGAGATTTCTTAAGCCCTAAATTTGGGCAGGAGTCGTTTTTAAATAAAATCAGGGTTTGGCTGGCAAAATTTTTAATACCCAGAGCAGACAAAATTCGTGTCGTATCGGAAAGAATTAAAGACTCGATAATATCGAAATTCAGAAGTATTGATATTTCAAAAATTGCCGTTTTGCCGATTTTTGTTGATGTCAAAAGAATTCAGAAGTCGGACATTAAAACAAATCTGCATCAAAAATATCCGCAACTTGACCCCATTATTTTAATGGCTTCGCGCCTGACCAAAGAAAAAAACATCGAATTGGCGGTTGAGGCAATGCAAGAAGTCATAAAATTCTATCCCAAAACTGGTCTGATTATTGTGGGCGACGGCAAAGAAAAAAATAATTTAAAATTTAAAATTGAAAATTTAAAATTGAATGAGAATATAATTATGGAATCATGGATCGATGATCTGTCGTCATATTACAAGACCGCCGATCTGTTCTTGTTGATTTCAAATCACGAAGGATGGGGTATGACTTCTGTCGAAGCAATGGCAGCAGGCTGTCTCTTGATAATGACGGATGTGGGTTGCGCCGGTGAAATAGTTAAAAACGAATACAACGGTTTGGTAATTCCCGTCGGCAGTAAGGTAAAATTAATTGAGGCTATTGAAAGGACAATAAAAGAGCCGTCTTTGCACGATAAATTAAAAAATAACAGCTTGGCAACAGTTAAAAATTTAGCGTCAAAAGAAGAATATTTGAATTCATATAAAAAATCGTGGGAGATGCGATAATATGCCAGGTAGTGAAAATTTGACAGGTTTAGTAACTTTATTTTTCTAGTCAGCGATAAATAACCCAGTTAAATTTTATTGTTTGGTATATGTAAAAAATGATTTGAATTTTATCCGCCAATTGGCGGATAAAATTCAGTCAAATTTCTACTACCTGGTATGAAGCTATCAATAATTATTCCCGTTTTTAATGAAAAAAATACGATCTCCCAGATTCTGGAAAAAGTGGAGAATGTTGATTTTGGCATTGAAAAAGAAATAATTATTGTTGACGATTTTTCGCTGGATGGAACGCGGGATATTTTAAAAAATTATGAAGAAAAATACAAAATTGTCTATCATGAGAGAAATTATGGCAAGGGCAGGGCCTTAAGAAATGGGTTTAAACATGTCAGCGGGGATTGGGTGGTTATTCAGGATGCTGATCTGGAATATGATCCAAGCGACCTAAAAAATCTTTTGGAAAAAATTAAAGAACCAGATGTTTTTGTTGTCTACGGTTCAAGAAGGTTACACCATAATTATCTTGAAGCGCGAAAATCAGGCCATGTTTTCGCTTTGGGAGGAATTTTTTTGAGCTGGCTGACCAATTTATTATACGGGACTGAAATAACCGATGAGCCGACTTGCTATAAAATGTTTAGAGCCGATCTTCTGCCCGGCTTGGATTTAAAATGCGAGCGTTTTGAATTTTGTCCGGAACTCACCGCCAAGATCGCCAAAAAAGGTATAAAAATCCACGAAGTGCCGATAAATTATTATCCGCGCCACAAAAATGAGGGGAAAAAAATTAATTGGAAAGACGCTTTGGAAGCGGTTTGGACTTTATTAAAATATAGATTTAAAAAATGAACCCCGTTAGAAATTCACGGAAATTTTATATTTGGTTAATATTGGGCAATTGGAGTTTTAAAAAATTAAAAAAATATTTCAATGATAAGTAAAATTTTTAACAGGGTGAACCCCGTTAGAAATTTATGGTATGTTTGTGTGTTGGAGGGCATGCGAGATGGATATTGGTATACGGAGTGCGTCAATAATTTAGATAAAAGATTAAAAAATTACTTCAATGACAAAAGATAATGAAATTTCTAACGGGGTGAAAAAAGTTTTATTAATCAATCCGCCCTGGGTTATCGGAGAGGACAAGAATTTATGGAAGCAGGTGGCTAGCTGCTGGCCGAGTTTAGGTTTGGCTTATATTGCGGCGGTTTTGGAAAAAGAGGGTCATGAAGTTTATTATTTGGATTGTTCGGCCGAACATTACACAATCGGAGACACAGAAAAAATTTTGAAAAATTACCAGAATCTTGATTTTATTGGATTAACCGCCACTACTCCCTTGATAAATAATGCGCTGGCAATAGCCGATATAGCTAAAAAAAATTTCCCTCAAGCAAAAATTATTTTAGGAGGAATTCATTCTTCCGTCATGCCCGAAGAAGTTATAGTAAATAAAGCGGTTAATTTTTTGTTAATTGATGAAGGCGAAGAGACGATGAAAGAATTGGTCAATGGAGAAAAACAAGAAAAGATTTTAGGACTTTGCTATAAAGACAACGGTCAGATTATAAAAAATCCATTAAGGCCGCTAATTCAAGACTTGGACACAATTCCGTTCCCGGCTTATCATTTATTGCCAATGGATAAATATTATCCGGCAATTGGCAGCTATAAATGTCTGCCGGCGATGGTTCTTTTGGCAACGCGAGGATGCCCGGGGAGATGTACTTTTTGTTATCGGACTTTCCGTGGTCTAGTCAGAAAGCGCTCCGCCAGAAATATTATTGAAGAAATTAAATTTTTGCAGAAAAATTATGGCATCAAAGAATTCGCCTTTTATGATGATACTTTCACTTTGTTTAAAAATTTAGTCAAAGAATTTTGTAGTATAATCATAGAGGAAAAAATAGACATCACCTGGTCTTGTTTTACAAGAGTTGATTATATTAATGAAGAATTGCTGGGTTTGATGAAGCAAGCCGGTTGCCATCTGATTTTATTTGGCGTTGAATCGGCCGATGAACAGATTCTCCAGAATATAAATAAAAAAATATCGCTTGAGCAGGTGCAAGAAGTCGTGAAGTTGGCCCGAAAGATGGGTGTTGAAACAAGGGCGTCTTTTATGTTTGGCAATCAGGGCGAGACCGAAGAGACAATCAAAAAAACGATTGATTTTGCCATAAAATTGGATCCCGATGAAGCGCAATTCAATATCACAACACCATATCCTGGAACCGAACTTTTTAATTGGGCAAAAGAAAAAAATTACATCAAAAGCTTTAATTGGAATGACTATAGCTATTCAAATGTGGTGCTGGAATTACCTGGACTTAGCCGGGAAAAACTTCATTATTATTATCAATTAGCCCATCGGAAATTTTATTTTCGTCCAAAAATGATTCTGCGCCGTATGTCTCATATCAGGAATTGGGCGCAGCTGAAGCAGGAAATAAAAGGAGGATTAGGCCTGCTAAAATTTTTATATGGAAAATAACGCCTGATATAAAATTCATTGGTTTAAACGAACTGCTTATTGCCTGAGCGGAGGCCGTCAGGCCGAAGTCGAAGGCTATATAAGACCCTTCGACGCGTCCCGCTAAGCGGGACTTGCTCAGGGAATAAAAATAGAGCTGAATTTCACATTACACGTATGGAAAATAATAATAAATTAAAAAAATATTTAAAACAAAATAAAATCCTAATTCTAATTTTATTAGTTTCTTTCGGCTTAAGCTTTTTTTATTCGTTTCATTTCAGAATAAAACCGCAGGTTGATGCGCAGGCTTATGACTCTATCGGTTTCAATATTGCCCAAGGTTACGGCTACAGGCAAACAGTAGGAAGCGATCTTACTCAAGATACATCTATTACACGAGTCGGGCCTTTGTATGAGTATTTTTTGGCCGGAATTTATAAAATTTTTGGTCATCATTATGAACCTGTTTGGATAGTGCAGGCCGTTATGCATGCTTTGAGTACCTGGTTTGTCTATTTGACCGCGCTTTTAATATTTTCAAATTTTGCATCAAAAAGGAGAATCGGATTGTGGGCGGCCGCAATTTTAGGATTCTATCCGGACCTAATAGAGATTTCCGCAATGGTTCTGACCGAGACGCTATATATTTTTTTGGTTTGCCTGATAATATATTTGTTTTTCTTGTATTTTTACAAAAAAACATTATGGTCGCTTGCCGGATTGGCATTGGTAGCGGGTTTAGCCGTTTTGGCCAGGCCGCCTGTTTTGCTTTTTGTTCCGATAATTTTATTCTTCTTCTACAAAAATCAACAAAAAGAGATCAGTGTACCATTCTATAAACGGAAGCAAGTTTTACACGCAGTTCTATTTTTGCTTATTTTGATCGCAGTTTTCACTCCGTGGACGATTAGAAATTATGTGATTTATCAAAAAATCATGCCTTTTGGCGCGGCGGGTGCCCTTAATTTTTGGATCGGCAATTATCATAACGGCAACGGCGAGCAGGAGCCCACCAAAGAACAAGCCGATTTTCAGGGCAGTCATTCTTTTGGTGAGATACAAGATGAATCCCTAAGGCAATTTAAAATATTTTTGCAGAAATATCCGGCGGAATTCATTAAGTTGACTTTTCTGCGGGTGAATAAATATTTCAGCATAATCCGTCCGATGGGATTTTGGTTCTATCAAAAAGGCTTGGGTCAGTTTATATTTATACTTTCTTCGGCCTTGTCATCAATAATTTTGTTTATTACAGGTTTTGGCGGTTTAATTAAATCAATTAAATTAAAAAATCAGGCAGTTTATTATTTGTTCGCATTTTTGATTACGACTCCTTTATTCGTTTTTGTCACGGTGGTGGAAACAAGATACCGCTTCCAGATTTATCCGATTTTGGCCATTTTTGCCGGATTTTTTATTGTCCATCTGATTGAAAAAAGAAAATTTTGGCTGGATAGGATATTGTGGACGATGATTGCCGTATTTTTTGGCAATGGATTAATTGATTTATTATTGAGTATGGAAAGATTTAAAGAAAGATTAAGCAGATTCTTATAAATTTTCAGCATCACGAATTTACCATTAAGCCCAAAAATATAATTGTTATTAGTTCTTAATGCGTTGGTTTCTAAGGAATATTTTCTTGGAGATTTGCCAGTTAGTATCCGGGGATTTAAAGACGAACAAACTGGGGGTGTTACAACAAAGGGATTTACTACCGATTTCATTAAACCGTTTGAAATTGAGCAAGGCATGAAAAAAGAGTGGAGGAAGATAGACAATCCAGAGGAACTGTCAATCAAACCGGTTCTTAGGATGGCTTATAGCGATGTCATGCCAGTTGGCGAACTGCAGTGAAAAGAAAAAGGTGTCAGTCACCGTTATTTAATCCCAATCCCCATCGTTTCGAGCCAATATATACAACCTTCTTACATTCTCGAGAATATCAGAATGTTGTATGAATATTAAAATGCAGAAAATAAGTGCAGCAAATCGAAAATTTTTTCTCAAATGGCTACCTTTTAATTTTTGTGACAGATTTTGTGAAAGATGCGAGGAATTTCAAGATGATTGCAAAATTTATCAGGATGATGTGAATTTTAAAGTTAAATGTCAGATAGAGGGCAAAGACTCCCATGACATGAAGGTTATATTTGAACACGTGGCGGAGACGATGACGCAAACTATGAAATTGGTGCAGGAAATGATAAAAAAAGAGGGGGTTAAAATTACAAAAGAGGATGAAAAAAGAGCTGATAAATTTGAAAGAGCGGCAGCCGCAGCTGTGGTAAAAAACATGCTTTTTAAAAAATGTCGTTTAATTTCCAGGAAATTCGCAAGATTTTTTGAAAACTTTTCTTATCCTTTATGTAACGAGCAAGTATTATTGTATTTATATAATGAAATGCAGGAACTTTGTTTTTATTGCCATTTAATTTTTGTGAAGGCAGCCCGGGCTTTACATTCCAGAATTGAAGAGAAGAAAGACAAAGATGATTTTTCTCGTCCAGACCCTTTGGTTTCTGCGGCTTTGGGATATTATTCTTTGCTTGTGTGTAAAAGAAGTATAGAGGTGATTTTAAATTTGATCGGGCATGGAGCAATTCAGGCAAAGCAGATTGTCAAAATCATAAAATTGGCTGAGGAGGCCAAGAGTGAATTTGAGAAGGCCTTTCCCGGTGTAACAGAATTTCGCGATAAAATTATTTTTCATGGCAAAGTTTGAAATAAACTGGATTATTAAATTATTTATGCGTTTGGCGCCTAAAAGTTTTTTGCGTTACGTCGCTGTAAAGCAGGGCCTGGACGACCGCAAAGTTAAATACGCAATGAAGCTTTTTGACGGAGTTGAACGCATCGATATTACGCCTTTGCCAAGCCGGAGCGGCCGAGGTTTTATTGTCTGTTTAGATAGTAAATTATCTTTATTCTTTTACCAAGACGGCGATCATTTTTATTTTGATGGATTGGAAATGGGAGAGTATGAAAAAGGTGATGTGACGGTATTTGATAAATTAGGAAGTTAACTATATTCTTACATTCTCGAGAATATAAGAATATCGTGGTATAATGGAATTATGAATAAGACAAAAACAAGCAAGCAATTGGAACGGCATTTTAAGGGCATTGCCAATCACAGACGCCTGGACATTTTATTTTTGATAAAGAATTTTGACGGGATTACTCTGGAAGAAATCGCCGAGAGATTAAAATGCAATTTTAAGACAATCTCCGGCCATACCAAATCCCTCGTTAACGCCGGCCTTTTGGACAAAAGATACCAGGGCAGGGCAGTGGCACATTCGCTTTCCCCCTACGGCCAAAAATTAA
>PEYL01000043.1 GCA_002774415.1 Candidatus Portnoybacteria bacterium CG08_land_8_20_14_0_20_40_83
GCGGAGACGGGAGGATTCGAACCTCCGGTACCGTTTCCGGTACAGTGGTTTTCGAGACCACCCCTTTCGGCCACTTAGGTACGTCTCCTTATTTTTCCAATTTTTTATGCCAATAAATCGCTTGAATCCTACGTTTTCCGCCAAATGTAAAACTGTGTTCCACAGGAATTTTATTTTTTGCTGAGTTACTTATCGCTTTACCATTGCCAATAAAAAATCCGATGTGCGAATGCTCTTCTTTGCCAAATTTCTTTTTTTCCCAGACCAGCACGCTGCCTTTATTGGGTACTTTGACGATTTTCCAGCCGGCTTTTTTCATATCCGCTTCGGTGCCTTCAACAGTCAAATGCGTTTTGCCAATTAAGTCAAATATCTTCAAAACACATGAAACAAAATAGGCGCAGGATAAATCGCCATCATGCAAAATATCTTTTTTTGCCGAAATTTTCTCCGCCGAAGGCGGAGTTTGAATTTCGAGCATCCTCGACGCCTTGCGTCGGGACTTTCCGTCAACTTTCGCGTAAAAATTGCGGAATAATTTTGTGCCTATGCTGTTTCTGATTGCCCGCAAATAAGAATCCTTTAAAACAGGGACGACATTTTGTTTTTTATTCTTCATGTTCCGCCGCCATTGCCTCCTCTTTGGTCTTATCAATCGTGCCGTCCGGGTGATGCGCCGGAGAATAAATGGTGTAGAGACGGAGCGCCTTATCCAAAGAGGTATTAATGACATTGTGCCAAGTGCCGGCCGGCACCAAAACCGCAAACCCGTCGCTGATTTCGTGTTCATCTGTATTGTCAAAAACGATTTTCCCCTCGCCCGCGTCAATCCTGAAAAACTGGTCGTTATCGGGATGCACTTCATTGCCGATTTCCTCGTTTGGTTTTAGGCTCATCAAAACAAGCTGGCTGTGCGGAGCGGTATAAAGCACTTTCCGAAAGTTCTCATTTTCGGTGGTATCTTTTTCTATGTTTGTTACAAATCCTGGCATACCAGGTTAGTAGAAATTCGACTAATCAAAATTCAGCCTGCTGAATTTTGATTATAACGAAATTTCTTTTTAAGTATTTAACTTGCCAGGCGTCTAAAAGTTCCAAAATGTCCAAGACATAAAACCCGTCTAATTTTCACTACCTGGCATAGTTTTGTCTCCTTTATAATTATTAATTAGCAATTCGACCTAATTTATAAAAAGAAAAGTGGACTATTCTTAAATTAGCTCGGACGATTTTCGCCGCCGCCGAATTTCGTGCCAACGAAGTTGGCACGCCGCCTCAAATATAATTTAAGTATAAAGGAAAAATATAAATTTGACAACCGAAAATCAATGGACTATCATATCAATAAGCGTTGATATAGTTATAATCAATAAACAAACTTATGAAACCCCGTTAGAAATTCTATAAAATTAACGGGGCATAAAATATTTATTATGGCAAAAGTAAGAAAGAAAATTTCTAACGGGGTGAAACCAAGATGTCGTAAAGATAAAAAGTCGGTTGCCAATCTGTCGCAAACAGTTGAATTTTTAAAAATAATCAGTGAAGAAAATCGCCTGAAAATTCTATGCCTTTTAAGAGAGGAAGAAAAATGTGTTTGCGACATTTGGCAATATCTTGATTTAGCCCAAAATCTTACCTCTCATCACCTAAAAGTATTGAAAGATTTTGGGTTAGTGTCGTCAAGGCAAGAGGGACTAAAAGTCATTTATTCAATCAATAAAAAGGTCGCAAAAAGATTTTCAAAATTATTAAATAATTATTTAAATTCCTATGGAAAATAAAACTATGAAAATTCAAGTGCTAGGTTCGGGTTGCCCGTCCTGTAAAAAATTATTTGAGCTGACGAAGAAGGCGGCTGAAGAATTGAAATTAAAAACGGAAGTGGAATATATCACCGACATTCAAAAAATCGTTGAAATGGGCGTAATGACCAGCCCAGTTTTGGCTGTAAATGAAAAACCAATTTTGACTGGTTTTGTGCCCGATATAGAAAAGATAAAAGAAGCTATTAAAAAATTTATTTAATTTTGCTATGGATATTTTTTACCCCGTAAAATTATTGGCTGATTGGCTTACATATAGCGTTTTTCATTTAGCGGCAAAAACAATTCTTGCCGAGGCAATAAACTTTTTCATTTATGACACGATAAAAATTTTTATTCTGCTTTCGGTTATTATTTTTATTGTTTCAATCACTAGATCATTTTTGCCGCCAGAAAAAATCCGCAACATTTTATCAAGAAAAAATAAATATCTCGGCAATTTTCTTGCCGCAATGTTGGGAATTATTACCCCGTTTTGCTCTTGTAGCGCCGTTCCATTGTTTTTAGGTTTTGTCGAGGCGGGCGTGCCGCTTGGTGTCACTTTTTCTTTTCTGGTGGCTTCTCCAATGATTAACGAAGTTGCCCTTGTTCTCCTTTTGGGAATGTTTGGGTGGAAAATTGCGTCGTTGTATATTGTGAGCGGTTTAATAATTGCGATTTTGTCAGGCATTGTCATTGGCAAATTAAAAGTTGAGGATTTGGTTGAAAGTTTTGTTTTCAATAACAAAATCATAAATTCGGAAAACGGTATAAAAATGGAATGGCAAGACAGAATTGCTTACGCCAAAAAATATACGGCTGACATTATTAAGAAAGTATGGATATATATTTTAATCGGTATTGGTCTTGGGGCGTGGATACACGGCTATGTGCCAGCCGATTTTTTGGCAAAATACGCCAGCGCGGATAAATGGTATGCCGTGCCACTGGCAACACTCATTGGTATTCCGCTTTATTCTAACGCCGCAGGCATGATTCCCCTTGTCAGCGCTTTAACAGAAAAAGGCGTCGCTATGGGCACGACATTGGCTTTTATGATGGCAGTAACAGGGCTTTCACTTCCCGAATTTATGATTTTAAAAAAAGTGATGAAAACAAAATTGATTTTGATTTTTGCTGGAATTGTCGGGGTAGGCATTATTTTTACTGGATACATTTTTAACTTTGCTTTGAGATAATAAAAATGATTTATCAAAATAAATTTTTTTCTTAGCGGCGCATTTCGCAAAGCGAAATACGAAATTCGGCGTCGGGATTTTCCCGAAAATACGTTCGGATTTTATCTAAGACACAGAGAAAATTTTTCGGAAATGAAAAAT
>PEYL01000080.1 GCA_002774415.1 Candidatus Portnoybacteria bacterium CG08_land_8_20_14_0_20_40_83
ACCATTCCAAACCCATTTTTTGCATGAAGACGGGAGCGCGGCGGATTTTACCTGACAAAAAATCAAACGCGCCGCCAACCCCGATAGCAACTTTGACCGATGGGACTTTTGCTAAATTTTCCGCGATCCATTTTTCCTGACGAGGCGCGCCGAGCGCCACCAATAAAATGTCGGGCTGGCATTGTCTAATTCGCGCGAATAGTTCCATACCGTCTGTTTCTTCCGAAAATCCAACAACAGCTGGCCATTGAGCTGCTATCTTTTCTGCCACACCATTTCTCCCGCCCAATAAAAAAACTTTATTCCTGATTCCTGATTCATAATTCATAATTCCAGGTATTAAATCAATTCCTGTTACCCTCTCTTTTAATGGTTCCCCCAACATTCTTGATGCCCGCACTAATCCTACGCCGTCCGCAATTGATAAATCTGCATTATTTAAAATTTCACGAAATTCCTTGTCTTTTTGCGCTAAAATCAGAATTTCCGGATTGGGCGTGACAATATAATGCTGGCGTCCATCATTCAAAAATCCCCTGATTTTTTCAAGAACTTCCTGCATGGAAAGATTGTCTATACGGACACCAAGCAAATACATTCTCGATCCTGGTTTTTGGTCAGAGCAGCCGGTCTGGTCAAAAGTCATAGTCAAAGGTCAAAACCCAAAGACCAAGACAAACAACTAAACTGGCTGCCAAGACTTACAACTTAAAACAAATTATGTGCCCAACGGGCATACTTCCAAAATCGTATATTCCGCCCCGTCCCGCTTTAAATCGCTTTCCATAACATCAATACTCGCGACAGGAACAATCGCTTTAAAATCTTGCTCGATCTGCGGTTTTTCTTGTAAATTACGCCATTGTTCCATTTTTATCCTTGCCAAGGTTATATGCGGCGAAAAAGGACGCCTTTCTGCCCTAAATGAGCTGATTTCTCCTGATGAAACAAAAACATTT
Organism: Candidatus Portnoybacteria bacterium CG08_land_8_20_14_0_20_40_83; assembly: GCA_002774415.1. Taxonomy (GTDB): domain Bacteria; phylum Patescibacteriota; class Minisyncoccia; order Portnoybacterales; family GWB1-42-6; genus CG1-02-40-82. The sequence continues at coordinate 960 of PEYL01000080.1, forward strand.
TCAAGCTCGTTCTTTATTTTAGAAAGTTCCTCACTTTGCTTACCTTTAAGCCAAATCATTCTTGGCGGTTTACCCTGAGCTTGTCGAAGGGCCGGAGGACCATACAAAATTTTTTCAAAAATTATATTAAGCGGTTCGTAGTTTTTGGCAATTTCTTTTGTCAGTCTGCAAATCTCATAAACTTCTTGCTCGTCCGCGTAGCCGATAAAAATAAGCGTCAAATGTAAACTGTCTTTTTTTGTCCAGCGTACGGGAATATGTTCCCATTTTTTTTGCCAATCTAAAAGCCGCTTTTTGATATCTTCCGGCAAATTTACTGCAATAAAAATTCTGCGTTTTTGAGACATTTTAAATTTTTTCCCAATTCATTGAATATTCAAAAAATTAAAGTTAGAATGCCAATAAGCATGCCACTTTAACTGAAGTATAACAAAAAAGATGCCAAAATCAAACGATAACAAAGAACTCGATAAGATTGTCAGTCCAACCTTTGAGGGACAAGAGGTAAAAGAAATTGAACCGTTGGCTTTTTTAGCCACCAGCCAATCGCCAAATGGCGATTATGCAATAGCCGAGCCTGCCTGCCTGCCGCTTGAAACTCAACCAGAATATACGCGCGTTTTCAGCTGGGAACAACTTAATAAAATTCTGGTAAATTTAAACAAGCTCCTGCTGGCGGGGCTCGTCACTTTTGAAGCCTTGAATGCATTGGGCATTCTGCAATATCACGTTAGTTTCCACTGGATTGCGCTGCTTATTACCACCGGCGGCGTCTGGGCGCTTCTCAAAATAATTTTTTTCTATGCGCGTACTTCCAGTAAGACCGTATCAAATATTCTCATGCTGGCAACTGTCGCGGCTCTCTACGCAGATACGTTAGGCCAAGTATTTTCGCTTTTTGATAGAATCGAATGGTATGATCAGATTCTGCACTTTTTTGCGGGCGGCGCTCTTTGCGCTTCAATTATTTTTCTGTTAATACAAAGTTTGGGCGTTCGCGGCAAAATAAGTTTGGGAATCTTAACCACCGCTTTCTTTGCCTGGACAAGCACGCTTTCACTCGGTTTATTTTACGAATTCGGGGAACTTATTCTTGATAAAATAACCGGCTCCAACAGTCTCGTCAGTTTATCCGACACTATAAATGATCTGCTGCTGGATACTTTCGGCTCGCTTTCTATTCTGGTGATTTTAGTTATATACTTCTATTATGTATCTCGTCGAAGTCGTTCCGCTGACAAAAATCCCGCTCCAGAAGCCGCAAATACTTAGCTATTTCTCTATCAATCAATTAAATGAGGGGTTTTTAGTATCGGTACCGCTGGGCAGACGACAGGAAAAAGCGATAGTCATAGAAATTCATCAAATCAAAGACTTTAAGCTGGAAATCAAAAAAGCTGAATATGAATTACGGCCGGTTAAAAGAATTCTAAATGCTGAACCCGTTCTGGCTACACAGCAAATAAAACTTGCGCTTTGGCTCGGGAATTATTATTTTACATCGCCGGGATTGTTTATGAAGATGATGATGCCAAGGAAAGTTCAAATTTCAAAGTTCAAAGTTCAAAGTTACAATTCAAAATTCAAAATTAACAAACCCCAAAAATTAATATTAGTGCCGGAGATATTAAAGATAGATTCATTAAAAAATAAGTTTCCAAAAGAAAAAACTGCTATAATACATAGCGGCTTGAGCGCAAAACAATTAAACGAAAACTGGCAGAAGATTGCCCGGGGTGAAACCGAAATAATTATTGGCACGCGGCTGGCAAGCTTTGTGCCTTTTTTTAATTTAAAAGAAATCACAATTATGGACGAAACAAATTCCAGCCATCGTTCTTGGGATATGTTTCCGCATTACCGGACGCATGAGATTGCAAAGAAATTGGCCGAACTTTTTGGCGCCAAAATCACTCTAAAATCAGACATCCCGTCTGTCGAATCTTTTTATTTTAACAGCCAGAAATTATTAAACTTAAAAATTGATTCAAAAAAAAGCAAAAACACGCCAGAAATCGAATTGGTTGATTTGCGGCAAGAAATGAAAGATGGCAATTATTCAATCTTCAGCAGAAAACTCCAGGCTCGCATAAACAGCGTTCTTGAAAAAAACCAGCAAATCATTTTGTTTATAAATCGCCGAGGGCTGGCAACTTTTGTTCTGTGCCGCGATTGCGGCTATGTTGCCAAGTGCCCAAATTGCGATGCGCCTCTAACTTACCACCTAACAAGAAGCAAGCCGGACGAACTGAAACCTTTGCTTATTTGCCACCACTGCGGCCAAAAATTAGCTCCGCCGAGCCTTTGCCCAAAATGCAACGGCTACAGGATAAAAATATTTGGCACTGGCACCCAGCGGGTAGAAATAGAAGCAAAAAAAATATTCAAAAATGCTAAAATTTTACGGCTGGACAGCGACGTTGCCCAAACCTCCGCCCAGGAAAATACGATCATACAAAATTTCAGGCAAAAAAAGGCGGACATATTAATCGGCACACAAATGATTTTAAATTCCGCCAACTGGCGGACCAAAGTTCCCTTGGCAGCAATTATTTCCGCGGATACACTTTTACATCTGCCCGATTTTCAATCTGATGAAAAAACATTGCAAACAATTAATCAAGTTAAAAATTTTACAAATTCCCAGCTACTAATCCAAACCTATAACCCCCAGACGCAAATACTCCAAATCGCTTTGAAGGGAGAATTAAAATATTTTTACGATAAAGAAATTGAAACACGCCAAGCTCTCAAATATCCTCCGTTTTCCCAATTAATCAAATTAGTTTTTGGCCACCGCGATCCCAAAAAAGCGGCTGAGCAAGCAGAAATCTTATATATAAAATTGACCCAGCAGCTTAAAAATAGTAAAATCTTAAAAGAAGCCGTTTTTGAAATTTCAGAGCCCCTTCCCGCTTTTATTGCCAAAGAAAGAAGCAGATATATTTGGCAGATTATTTTAAAAATAAAACCATTCTGGCTGGCAAGCAAAAGCGAACGCCAAGATCTTTTAACTCTGCGTAATAAATTTCTCTTAACTGTGCCTCCTTTTTGGAAAATTGAAGTTGACCCGGAAACACTATTGTAATTTTATTCGCATGGGCGCATTCGCATACCCGAGCGTAGTCCGCTAGGACGGAGCGAGGTTGCACTTTTCGCATGCAAAAAAGGCCCGATTGATAACCAATCAGGCCCAAATATCAAGCAAAAGAACTAAAAGTACTTCATTTTTGCCTTTGCCGCGTTGCGACGTACGTCGCGGCGCAAGGAAGCAATCTTTGTCTCTTTCGTCAAAGGAAATCGATCCTGCCGGTCATTCGTAATTCTTTGAAAAAAACCAAGCAAAATTCGCAAAAATCTCATATCTCCCTCCTCTTAAAAAATTTTTAATAACTGCAGCAAGCCAATATTGAATCCGCCCGCTGCAACAAATAACCAAAAGAACAATTTGTCGCGGCTACGAATTAAAATTGCAACCGCGATGCCTCCGTAGACTACTGCAATCGTCGCTTCGGCCATGGATTTTTCCTCCTTCTATTCTCATCCCATCCGATCCCATGGGTCACCAGACGCCGGTGATCGCCGCCTCCACCGCATCGCTTCAGCGCCCGGTAGGTACGTAATATTTCTGGCCACCATAAGATTAGCATTGCCAATGTGGCCAATACTATCGCCAATGCGTATCGCCCCCAGCTTACGTCATATGAATTGGATGCCCATTCGCTGGGAGACGACGGCCAATTCATTGTTACAGACCCTACGAAAAGTCCAATCGCCAATAGACCTAAAACCGTACTCAAAGTCGCTCTCATATTTTCCTCCTCTAAACGTATTTTATCTAAATTAAGAACTTTCCTTATGTCTCCTATTATACAACCAACAAAAGAATTTGTCAATACTTCGATTGATCTAAAATCCCTCAGCCGAAAAGACGCCAAATTGCAGGAAAAAATTGCGGCGGCGCTTTTGGAAATCTATAAAGACCTGAAAATTGTTTTTATGGGCACGCCTGATTTTGCCGTTCCTGTTTTGGAAGAGCTTTTAAAGAGCGATTTTAAACCCAAGGCCGTCATCACCGCCCCTGACAAACCAGCCGGCAGAGGGCAAAAGATAACCCCGCCCCCTGTCAAAATTATTGCCCAAAATCACCAAATTCCTGTTTTTCAGCCCGAAACTAAAGAAGACTTAATAAAACAAACAACTGATTTGGGGCCCGATTTAATTGTGGTGGCAGCTTATGGGAAAATCCTGCCAAAAGAAATCCTTGATCTTCCAAAATACGGCTCTGTAAATATTCATCCGTCTCTGCTTCCAAACTATCGCGGCCCATCCCCCATCCAATTTGCCATTTTAAACGGCGATTCAAAAACCGGCGTTTCAATAATTTTAATGAACGGCAAAATGGACGAAGGCCCCATTCTTGCCCAAGAAATTGTAGAAATAGAAAAAGACGAAACTGCCAAATCGCTGGAAAATAAATTATCAAAAATCGCCTCAAAGCTGCTTATAAAAACTTTAAACTACTGGATTGTTTTTAAAGAAATGCCAAAAAGCGCCCGGAATTTTATTCTGCCCCAGCAGCAAGATGATTCCCAAGCTATTTATACAAAGATTCTAACTAAAGAAGACGCCAAAATTATCTGGAATAAAACCGCCGATGAACTGGATCGTCAAATCAGAGCGTTTGTCCCTTGGCCGGGGAGTTTTACAATTTTTAAAGAAAAGACTGTCAACGAAGGAAACGAAAAAATAAAGGCTTTAAAAATTTTAAAAGCCAATGTTTTAGAGCTGCAGACAAAAAAAGAATTGGGCGAAGTTTTTTTAACGGATAAAAAAGAATTAGCCGTTCAGACCGGTAAAAACTGTTTAATAATCCAACAATTACAGATTGAAGGAGGCAAGCCTATGACGGCTCAAGAATTTCTTAACGGCCATCCGGAAATCGTCGGCGCCATCTTAGAATAATATATTTTAAACGCAAATACAAAAGCCCTTTAGGGCTTTTGTATTTTTTTAAATTTTATCCATAAAATAACCGTATATTGCGGATATTTTATAATTTGCACGATCGCACAAATTAGACAAAATACTTATTCGGACATTTCGTCTCTTATATTTTCTATTATTTTAGAAGCGTATTCTTTTCCTCCAAGGCCGAAAGCCAAGCCGCCGGCAATCGCAAGCATCGCAATAAATCCAGTGACAATCGTCTGCAGCAACCCAGGAGCAATTCCCAATTGAATAAGGGCGGCAAATAAAGCAAAAATTAAAATTGCCCATTTGACCAGTGCGCCAACAAAGGTAGCGGTTTTAATTTTGCCAGCCGAAATACTGACCGCCACAATTCTTTGCACCAGCCCCGCAAACCAAACCGCAACCACCAAGATAACCGCCGCCACGACAATATTGGGAATATAAAGCAAAACGCTCCTTAAGAATCCGCTGACATCCTGCAATCCCAAAATATCGGTAGCTGCCAATAAAAATCCGAATATCAAAAACCATTTGACCAAAAATCCAATCCAGTTGGCAACGTCTAACTTAATTCCCGCTTTTTCCAAAGCTTTGCCGGCTCCCAATTTTTCCAAAAGCTGGTCAACTCTAATTGTTTTTATTATCTGGACAACTAATTTCTGCAATCCAATCGCAATTGCCCAGCCAATAAGAAAGACTATCAGAGCCCCAATGATATTAAGAAGTGTAGACAAAAAACCCTGCGTAATGTTCAAAAAAGCCAACCTTGTGGCATCAAGCCAATTTGTTATTACCATTAATTTTCACCCCCTTTTGCCAAATTTATCCAAATTTTAATTTGGCTATAAATTTGAGCATCCGCCGTAGCTCGTGCGCCAAGGCGACATACTCTTTCCTGGCTACAGAATTTTATTCTGTTTTATGCCTCCTCGGATGAAAGCGGAGGCGGACCGACCTTTATTTAATCAAATTAAATACCCGCTCCAAAAGGAATGACGGGCAAATCAGATATTTTGCCGATCAAAAACCATAAAACACACTTTACGTTTATTAGGCAAGCTATCCATCATTTATATTATCTCATGAATTTAGAATCGCTGTCTACGGCTATTGTGGATAACTGAAATATGAAGAAACTCACGAGGCTTTTCTGTCTAATTGATTTTTTACGTAAAATAAGATAGAATAATTTTATTGAATATCGAAGCCCGCCTTTGCTAAAGCTACGGCGGGTAAATTGGGCGCCGTTAGCTCCCTCCTCCGCTCAAATTGCATTTGAGCTTCGGAAGGGCAAGTATCTTGTTTCAGAGAATGCTTGCCCATCGAAGCTCCGATGAAAATCGGAGCGTAGTTGGGCGCCGTTAGCTCAGTCGGTAGAGCACCTGCCTTTTAAGCAGAGGGTCGAGGGT
>PEYL01000005.1 GCA_002774415.1 Candidatus Portnoybacteria bacterium CG08_land_8_20_14_0_20_40_83
CGCAAAGGCGCAACGCGGGCTTTTCCACCCGGCCATTTAGAAATTCCAGGGCAGTATCGCCAAGTTGGCCAGCCGGTTCTAATTCCCGGTTCAATGGGCACGGCTTCTTATGTTTTACACGGCACCAAGGATGCAGAAGAAGCATTTTATTCTACGAATCACGGTGCTGGTCGGACAATGTCGCGGCATGCGGCAACACGGATGCTTTCTGGTCAGGAAGTGGTAAAAAGACTAGAGGCCAAGGGAATAATTGTTAAATGTTATTCCTGGCGTGGCATTGCCGAAGAAGCACCCGAGGCATATAAAAATATTGATGAAATAGTGGAAGTAGTTCATCAGGCCGGTCTCTCAAAAAAAGTGGCAAAATTAGTGCCGTTGGCAGTGATTAAAGGTGAATAAAAATTTTAAAAAAATAACCCCTTAACATTATTTTGTTAAGGGGGTTTGTTGCGGTTAGTTAGTCGTAGCATCCTTTTTTGCTGCGAGCAGCCGTTTATCTTTCATGATCTGAGCGGCCTGCTTGCTGGCTTTTGTAAAGAACTTTTTCGGCACCCAGATGGCATTGGCATCATAAATTTCTCTTAAGGGGTCAAACTTTGACACCAGCCCCATCTTTTTCCCGTTGCTTTGAAATACCAGATGAATATTACCAACCTTTATCTCTACTCGGTCAGTAACGGCTTCAATCACTTCGATTTCGTTGTTGTTTAACATAACCACCCTCCTTGATCAGTTTGTAGCCTGTTTTTGAACAGGGGGTTTAAGGTACTTTTTGCGTAGATGCGCCTTGGCTCTTTTCTTCATGACTCTATTATGAAGACGCCAGCGCCGGATTGTCCCAAACTCGTCTTCCCAAAAGACTCGAAATTTAAACGGCAATCCGATCCTGCTGTGGGCCAGATAGTCGATGAAGTCGGGATTTGATTCATAAACCGGTAGATTCTCTTCTTTGTATTTGATAATAGTCTCTTTGGGATTTTGTCCCATCGCCTTTAAGGTATTGCATATGGCGTCATTTACTTCATCATCACCCGGATAAACATACCATTTATTTTTTTGTTTTTTCTTCATCTTTTCCTCCTTTTTGCTTTTCTCGCATTTGCTCTTTCCAATTATCAAATACCTGTTTGATTTCGTTTATTCTCAAGTAAAAAGCATGACCATTAAAAAGAGAAATATCAGCAGCAGCATCTCCCTTTGCTGTCAGCTCAAAAGGTTTGGTTTTGTTGCTAGTCACTTTTATCAAGCCTAATTCTGCTAATTCTTTCAGTTTAATATTAATTATTTCGCCGATAAGCGGCTCTCCTCTTAATCTATTGAGCGAGTCAATTTTCCCTTCTTTAATCATTAAGAGGATGATGATTCTTTGTACCACAGCCAATACGTGCTTTGATATTTTTTTGACCTTTCTTTCCATGATGCCTCCTCAATTATTAGTTTTTAAGGGACTGTCTTAAACGCGTGATGTGAAATTCCTTGGCTTAAATAAGGCGCTTATTGCCTGAGCGTAGGCCGTCAGGCCGAAGTCGAAGGATTATTTAGACCCTTCGACGCGTCCCGCTAAGCGGGACTTGCTCAGGGAATAAAATAGAGCTGAATTTCACATCACACGTTCTTAATACTCAAGAATAACACATTTATTTGTATCTGTAAATAGAAGGTATTTTTTCTAATTTTAAAAGCTGATGTAAAGTGATATAATAGTGATATATCATTGTTATGAAAAAATATTCTTCAGCCAGAGCCGGCAAAGGGAAAACGGCTTATCGCACTCCGTCCGATTTTCGTTTCCGGCATTTTAAAGATATTCAGCGCCGTAAAATCAGTCAAAAATCAAAAATAAAGTAATTTAATGGATATTTTTGAAAAACAGCAAAGGATAGAGTCTATTAATGGAATTATAAAAGTCCGTTGGTTTATAATTGCTATTATACTTGGCTTAGGTTTTATTTTGAAAGCAAAATATTTTGGGCAGTGGGGAACTGGTTTTGGAGAAAACTTCGCCTTAGCATATTTGAAAATGGGTATTTTGGGCTTGATGGCTTTTAGCTATAATTTTTTCTTCTGGCTTTTTATGCGCCGGCTCGGCCGTAAACCATTAGAAAAAATTAGCGAAAGGGCATTAAGTATTATGTCAATTTTGCAGATAGTTCCAGATCAGCTTATATGTACCTTGGTTTATTACAACACCGGCACAGTAGATAGCATGTCGTTTGTTTATTATTTTATTTCTGTTTTTTTGGCCAGCAGTATTTATAAAACCAGAGGCATTATTCTAACCGGCCTGCTGTCTGGATTTTTATGCACCACACTTTTAATTATTGAGTATCAAGGGCTGATCCCGCACTTCAATACCTATCAAGGGGTAACTCTTTTTGGTAGCCCATATGTGACACGAGGAAAAATTATTACTTTCATATTTTATATCAGCGTTATGACATTTGCTGCCGCTTTTCTGTCTAATCTAATTCGCAGCCGGGAAAAGAAACTTCGGCAGGAACGCGATAAAGTAACAGAGCAGTCTCAGGTTTTAACCGTCCAGACCCAGGAACTGACAAAAACCAAAGACTATCTCCACGAAGCCCTAACCAAGTCTGACGCTGCCAGAGTAGAAATAGAAAAAACTAAAACAGAGCTTGAGAAAGCCAATCTTGAGCTTCAGGCCAAACTTAGGGAGCTTGAAAAATATGGCCAGGTGACAACGGGCCGGGAGCTAAAAATGATGGAACTGAAAGAGAAAATTAAAACGCTTGAAAAAAGGATCGAAGAATTAGAAAAAAAATAGAATTCCATTT
>PEYL01000072.1 GCA_002774415.1 Candidatus Portnoybacteria bacterium CG08_land_8_20_14_0_20_40_83
CCCAATTGCGAATTTGCGGCATGTCCCGGTATAAATAGTGAAACTGCTAATTGGCAGACTTATCGAAACGAGGAGTATAGCTTTGAGGTGAAATATCCGCAAGATTGGGTCGTTTATTATTCATCAGGTAAAGAACCTCCTTATTATATTCCGTTGAAAGCCCAATCTTATTTTCAACCAAAGGATAAAACTGTTCCTCTAGTAGGAATCGAAGCAATGGGAAGTACATGGGAACAAGAAATAGCTGCTTTAAATATTGAATATGAACAATATCAGCAATTAACTATCGACGGTTATGAAGCTATTAAAAAAGAAGAAGTTATATCAAATGATGCATCTATTAGAATTGCAGTAAATGGTCCGCAGAAAAAAGTTTACGAAATCATTCTCCATGAATTTGCAATAACAAAAACACAAACTGATGTAGAAATATTTAACCAAATTCTTTCCACTTTTAAATTCACGAAATAATTTTTAATTTTAAATTGTAATTTTGATTTTTGAATTTTGATTTTTGAATTTATATTATGCCAAGACAAAAAATCATTATCGGTCTTGATGTAGGAAGTTCAAACATTCGGGTAGCGGTCGCCGAGGAAGGGAAAGAACCGGCAATACCCTTTCAGATTTTAGGAGTTGGCCAGTCAAAAGCTCTGGGCATGCGCAAAGGCGCGGTGATTGATTTGGAAGAGACGGCTAAAAATATCAAAGAAGCAGTAGCGGTTGCCGAACGGATCAGCGGCATAAAGGTTGAAAGCGCCACAATTTCTTTGGGCGGAGACCATTTGGGCTGCCGTTCCAGCCGTGGCGTTATTGCAGTTTCTCGAGCCGACGGAGAGATTTCCCAGGAAGACACAGAAAGGGCCGTGCGTGCGGCCGCCGCAATTTCGCTTGGCGCAAACAGAGAAATTATTCAGATCGTCCCCAAACAATTTAGCGTTGACAGCCAGCAGTCTATTAAAGATCCGGTCGGCATGAGGGGCGTGCGGCTTGAAGTTGATGTTTTAATACTTGACGGTTCCACTCCTTTTATAAAAAATTTATTAAAGGCTATCGGCGAAGCAGAAATTGAGACAGAGGCGCTTGTACCTTCTCCTTTGGCGGCGGCTAAAGCGGTTTTAGACAGAAGGCAGAAAGAATTGGGAGTTTTAGTTTTGGACTTGGGCAGTGCTACGACCGGCTTTTGCGTTTTTGAGGAGGGGGATATAATTGATAGCTGCGTTTTGCCGGTTGGCTCCGGCCACATCACCAACGATTTAGCCATTGGTTTGCGTACTTCAATTGACGTGGCAGAAAAGATAAAGCTTGAATACGGCTCGGTTCTGCCAGACGAAATCAATAAAAAAGAGACAATCAGTCTGGAAAAACTGGGAGGCGAACCGGGCAATGTTTCCCGCCAAAAAGTAGCAGAAATTATTGAAGCCAGAGTGGCCGAAATATTTGATTTGGCGCAAAAAAGGCTGAAGCAGATTGATCGAGCCGGTCTTTTGCCGGCCGGAGTTGTTTTGGTTGGAGGAGGGGCAAAACTTCCCGGACTGGTTGATCTGGCAAAAGAAAGATTAAGACTGCCGGCCCAAATAGGCTTTCCGGTTAATTTTGAGGGAGTGATAGAAGAGGTGGACGATCCTTGTTTTGCGACGGTGCTCGGCCTGATTTTGTGCGCCGGAGAGCAAAGCGAAGAACTGAGAGGCCGCCGGTCAAATGTTTTTGATTTTTCTTCGCTGGCGCCGGTTGTGAAAAAATTTAAAAATTGGTTTAAGTCATTTTTGCCATAAATAAGTTTTAATTTTTAAATTTACTGCCTTCCTATTGACAAGCTTTACCGAGTTATCATATCCTGATATAATCACTTAATATAAAACTTTTCAATTTAATTTTTAACGGTTTATAAACTGTTACTATGGCTCAAATCAAACCGGAGATTGAGACGTTTGCCAAAATCAAAGTGGTGGGCGTCGGAGGCGGAGGGAACAATGCGGTTTCTCGCATGGCTGACTGCAAAATTCAGGGAGTGGAATTAATTGCGATTAATGCCGATGCCCAGGATTTGCACAGCTGCCTTGCGCCGCAAAAAGTTTTGATCGGCAAAAATTTAACCAAAGGCCTTGGGGCGGGCATGAATCCGGATATCGGCCGCCAAGCCGCGGAAGAAAATCGCGATGAAATTCATGAAGTGATTAAAGGCGCTGATTTGGTTTTTGTGACCTATGGTTTGGGCGGCGGAGTCGGCACAGGCGGCGGCCCGATTGTGGCCGAAGCAGCCAGGGATGCGGGCGCTTTGACTGTTGGCGTTGTGACAAAACCCTTTTCTTTTGAAGGAGCGCAGCGGATGCGCATTGCCGAAGAAGGCTTAATTTGGCTGAAAGATAAAGTTGATACTTTAATTACTATTCCAAACGATAAACTTTTATCCGTCGTTGACCGCAATACCTCTCTTTTGGACGCCTTTAAGGTGGCTGATGATATTTTGCGCCAAGGCGTGCAGGGCATTTCAGATATTATCGTGACGCCGGGCATCGTTAATGTAGACTTTGCGGATTTAAAAGCGATTATGCAAGAGGCAGGTTCGGCTTTGATGGGAATCGGCCGGGCGCAGGGCGACGACAGAGCAGCCGAAGCAGCCAGGCAGGCGATTAATTCTCCATTATTGGAAGCTTCAATTGAGGGAGCAAAAGGCGTGATATTTAATGTTTCGGGCGGTTTGGATTTAACCATGCTGGAAATTAACGAAGCGGCTAAGATTATCACCGAATCAATTGATCCTCAGGCAAAAGTCATTTTTGGCGCTGTCACCGATGATAAATTAAAGAAAGGCGAAATTAAAATCACGGTTATTGCAGCCGGATTTGGCGAGAATGCAAGAAAAGACGAGGCAACGGCTAAACTGCCGCTTGAAGAAAAAATTTCAGCCAGAATGAAAAAACCGGTTTTTACAACCACTCAAGTTTCTGGTTCGGGCGAAGATACATCGCAAGATGAATGGGATATTCCCGCTTTCATCCGCAAGAAAATGAAATAGTGGTTATTGAGAGTATGATTTCGGCTGATCACGCTAAGCATGGCGGGCAAGCCCGCTTTCATCAGAAAAAAAGACGAGACAGACTTTTTTGAAAAAGGACATCTATGTGTCCTTTTTTGTTCCCTGCCTTTTATTTATCCACATTTATTGTTTGTAACATTTTGCTACGATCGTGGCAAAATGTTACAATATAGGAAGAATGGAAAATAAAATAACCAAAAATATATTTTCAATTATTGATCAAATAATGACCGCCGGTCAAACTATTTTTTCTCGCCGGAGCCTCTTGTCTAAGCTGAATGAAATTTCAGAGCTTGATTCTAAGGGGTGCCGTTATGTAAATCAAACTATCAAAAGAGTCCAGGAAAGAAAATGGATTGATATGGTTGAAAGAAAAGGGAAAATTTTTTATCGCGTAACTCCCTTGGGCGCAAAGAAAGTTAATGAATATAAATTTAAGGAACTAAAGATTTCCAGCAAGAAATGGGACGGTTGGTGGAGAATTATTGTTTTTGACATTCCGGAAACAAAAAGATTTGGCAGGGATGTGCTTAGGGATAAATTAAAATATCTTGGTGTTTATTCTTTGCAAAAAAGCGTGTTTATCTGTCCGTTTGATTGCCAGGAAGTCATAATGACTTTAGCCGATTTTTACGGAATTTCCGAATATCTGGAAATATTTTTGGCGCGTTCAATCGGGCGGAGAGAAAGGGAAATTAGGAAACATTTTGGAATTTAGACTTTTTTATTTTTTAGTTTTATTTTAGCTTTGTGGCATTTTGGTACGATCGTGGGAAAATGTTACAAGGGAGATAGTAAGAATTTTTATAATTGGCGCGTTTTGCAGTTATGTTGCAAATTGGTACGATCGTGGGAGTTTGCAACATGGGGGATTTAGCTTTTGGGCGCTTTTTGTCTCGCCCTGTTAAATTCCGCCAAAGGCGGACGCGGACGCTGCAAAGCAGCGATTTAACAGGGTAAACTTATCCACTTTTTTATCCACATTTTGCCCACATTTTTTAAACAAAATTTTTTTACTGAATTTTACAATAAAAAATTTATAGTTCGGCAGGGTGAAGCTTGACAGGCGATTATGTTTATGGTATATTGAGAATATAAAGGTGTTCTTTTCCCTTTAAATAAGTGAAAAAGAGGAGGGTAAGAAATGGAAAGAGTGAATCCAAGATGCGGGTTTTTGAAATGCGGCAGAAGATTTGTCAGAAAGATAAGACCATTCCCCGGTGACAATTATGGCAGAAGTCCTACCAATATCCGGGACAAAGAAGAGGGCATTACCGACACGCGTACTATCGGCTACAACCAAGAGATTCCTTTTGGAGCGGCAATTTGTTCCTTTATCGGCTGGGGCCAAAAGGTCTTTGACGAGGAGGAGCGTCTCCGCGATCCTCGAAAATCATTTATTCCTTTTGAGGAATTGATGATTGCCGAGCTTGATGGCGCGCCTTTCCATGTCGCAGGCGATGACATCGTTGACGAAATCTATGATATAGAAGAGTCTTTAGCCGAGATTTTGGAAGAAGATCGTTTTGATTTCATGTCTCAGCTTAAGCCGGGCAAAATACTGGCTTGGCACTATCCGCAACCTTATCCGCCCGATCTAAGCGAAATAGAATGTTCCGGCAATCACGGGAAAATTTATACTGAGCGTGGCGAAGTCACAATATTTTACAAGCGTAAAAAGATTCCTTTTGCCAAGCCCGAGCCGGAAAAAAAGCTGCCCGTCAACACTCCGTTTCCCCCAAGCCCTCCAAAAAAAATGGACCTGAGAGTCCTCGGTTCTTTGCTCAATGCCAAGAAAATGCCTCAACTCCATCAAATAGCCATGATGGCTAAAAGATAATATCGTTCGCCAAACAAAGGAAAGGCGAAAGAAAGGAGGGAAAAGGCATATGACTTGGTATTGAGTCAGTTCTGACATAAAATTGAAATCTTAAATTTTATGAGCCGCTTTGTTCGCAAAGCGGCTCTTTTATTACTAAAAAAACACATATAACTCAAGGTATTGATAGCTTGACAGGCGGTGCTATACTTAACAACGAAAAAGGCTTTCGGCCGTGGTTTATATACCACACTTGCGGAAGGTCTTTTTCTTTTTTTTGTTTTTTTGTCAGTAGAAAATGTTTTGATTGGTAAACGGTCGTCTTGCAATCGTAACTTTTATGTTTTAAAATAGTAATAGAAAAACAAAGACCTAGAATTTTTTTATTTTCAGGATTTAGGAAGATTGGATTCGTAAACGATCGTCTCTTAAACTAAACATTTTTATTTTTCTTATTAATAATTTAAATTTCTATGCGCAAATTAAGCCCAGCAAAACAAAAAATTTTATTATTGCTTTTGGGCGGTTTAACCCTTTCTTTAACCAGGACACCGCGTCAATACTTCAAAGTTTTAGGAGAAATAAAAAAAGAGTGGAAAAAGATAAAGGTGAAGGGTTTAGCTGCGGAAATAAGAGCCTTATATCAATCAAAGCTTGTTGAAACAAAATTTAATAAAAATGGTACGCTGACTTTAATTTTAACAGAAAAAGGAAGAAAAAAAGCGCTGACATATAATATTGATAACATGAAGATTCCAATGCAACGCTGGGACGGAAAATGGCGAATTGTGATTTTTGATGTTCCGGAAGAACGCAAAAATGCTAGAAATGCTCTGCGCGAAAAATTAAAAAATCTTGGTTTTTGTGAACTGCAGAAAAGTGTTTTTGTCCACCCTTTTAGTTGTAAAGACCAGATTGATTTTATAATCGAATTTTTTGAATTAAGACCGAATGTTCGTTATGGTGTTTTGGAGTCAATTGATAATGAGCTGCATTTGAAGAATATCTTTAAGGAGCTTATAGATTGACTATAAAGCGAAGGGGAGCAGCCAAAAGGTAAGTGTTAAAATTAAGCAAAATTAAAATGTTGAGATAAAGAAACGATCGTCTGGGTATCGCAACATTTATTTATTTGCTTAATTGTTCGCTCAGGATGGATAACGTAAAACGTTATCCACTTTTTTGTCCACTTTTGCTTCACAAATAATCAACTTTGATTTTTTGCATAAATTCTTCGGAGCTTTTATAATTCATTGTTAGAGTAACATAAAAAGCCACCTGCGAGGGACAGGAGTAACTATGAGAGAAATTACAGTGCATTCGCATAGTTAGTCTTTAAAAAGGGTGGTTTTTTATTTATCCACAGAATTTTGCTTGACAAGATTTTTAAAAATCTTGTAAACTGAAATAACGCGTCAAGTTTTTCAAAAATCACCAAAAAATTTTTGGAGGGGAAGAAGAAAAGAATTTTATAAAATTGGCGAAAGTTTGGGAAAAATGAAAGGGAGGAACAGACGGTGATTTTTTGTTTCCCCCACACCTAATCAGTATATATGCAG
Organism: Candidatus Portnoybacteria bacterium CG08_land_8_20_14_0_20_40_83; assembly: GCA_002774415.1. GTDB lineage: Bacteria > Patescibacteriota > Minisyncoccia > Portnoybacterales > GWB1-42-6 > CG1-02-40-82. The sequence continues at coordinate 6,419 of PEYL01000072.1, forward strand.
ATTGCCTATCGCTGTCCGACAGCGATAGGATTGAATAAGCTGTGGAAAAGCGGAGGAAAAAGAGGGGAAAAAATGCGATGATTTTGCCTTGCGCAGTAGGAGTTTAAAGTTTATTATTAACTAACCGGAAAAATTAATTTTTCTAGCGGAGGGGCTAGACAAAGAATTAATGAATTTTGGTTGTTGTCACAAACAAAGATTTTTTTCAGAAGGCTTTCTTTTAATTGGTTTTTAGATAACCAAAAAAAGGAAGTTTTTTTATTAAAAAATTCCAACTTTCCTTTTACCAAAGGAAAGAATTGAAAAATGCTTCGTTTTTGGCAAATGGAGTTTGGAAGTAAATACGAAAGGTCGACGTTGTCCGAATCAATTCTCTGCCGCTTAGGAGGTCATCGGACACCGTAATCAAGTGCCTACCCAGAATTTTGGACCATAAAAATTAAAGATTTAAACAGTCGAGTCCAAAAAATTGGGTGGGTAAAAAGGCAGAGAAAAAAGTTAATTAAAAATTTATTGCCTGAGTAAGTTCCGCGCAGCGGAACGCATCGAAGGCTTATATTAAAACCCTTCGACTTCGCTCAGGGAATAAAAAAACATAAAACAAT
>PEYL01000047.1 GCA_002774415.1 Candidatus Portnoybacteria bacterium CG08_land_8_20_14_0_20_40_83
CAAAAGCCAAATCCGTTTTTAGGGAGACAGATTTGATTCTGCCAATTTCTAATCCTTTTTATAATATTTTGGCTCAGGCAATTGAAATGGTCCATTGCGTCCAAGAAGCTCAGGAGCTTTTAGAAAAAGCGAAAGACATTGATTATGAGTCTATTGAACCTCACCCGATTGAAATAAAAGAAGGAAAAGGTTTTGGAGCAATTGAAGCGCCCAGAGGCACACTTTTTTATTTTTATGAGATAGACAAAAATGGTCTGATAAAAAATGCCAATATTATTACTCCAACGGCCCAAAATTTAGCGCGGCTTGAAGATGACTTAGTTGAATATCTGCCAAAATTAACAAAAAGCGGCAAGAGGCTTTGCAAAGAAGAATGTCGGGATTTGATTAAAATGCTTGTGCGGGCATATGATCCGTGCCTGACTTGCGCTACGCATTAGAAGAAATTTAAAATGTAAATATCAAAATGTAAAATTTAGGTATCATAAAATTTGCTTAAGCAAATTTTATGATAATTTTAAATTTTTGAATTATCATTTTTCATTTTGATTTTTGCATTTTGCATTTTTATCATGCATGATTTTCATCTTGCTAATGAAATAGTTAAAATTGCCAGAGAGGAAGCCCAGAAAAACGGGCTTTTAAAAATTGATAAAATTACGATAGAACTGGGTGACATTATTGAACATGGCGAAAGCATCAGCCCGGAGAATTTGGAATATAACATAAATTTGCTGATGCCTTGTCAGGTGCAAGTAAAGTCGATCAAGGGAAATACCTGGAAATTAGTTAGCATCGAGGGAGAATAAATTTTTATTCATGAGGATAGCTTCCGTTAGAAGATACGCGGCGAATTTAATAGATAAAAATTTTGGCAGTTCTTTGAGTCGACCTGCTTATATAGATTTAATAATCACCAAAAAATGTAATTTCCGATGCGGCCATTGCGATACCTGGAAAAGTAACAATATATACCAAATGCCGCCGGAACGCTGGTTCGGACTTCTGGCGCAGATATCGCAGGCCTGGCCAGAGGCGGTGGTTGAGATAAGCGGTGGCGAGCCGCTGATAGAAAAATATCTGTCATTGAAAATCGCCAATCTAGGCAGCCGGCTCGCTCTGGCTATGTCCCTTAACACTAATGGGGCCCTGATTAATGAGCAGACGGCGGCAGATATTTCACGCTCCGGTTTTGCAAGTGTTAAAGTTTCTTTATACAGTCTTGATGAAAGTATCCATGATAAATTAAGAGGAGTTTCGGGCGCCGGCGCCAAAGCGAAAAAGGCCCTTAGGCATTTGAAAGATAAAAACAGAAAAAACGAAATAAAAATCGAGGTCGGCTTGCTTTTAACGGGTCTAAATATTGAGGGTATCAGCGATCTGGTCCTCTATTGCCAGGAAAATAATTTTAATTTAATAATTCAGCCGCTTGATTTTAATATTGAGCGTTTCTATCGGGAGAATTGGCATTCCAGTTCGGAGCTTTGGCCGACAAAGGAACAAGTTGAAAAATATTTGAAGCCAATAATAAAAAACAAACCCCCAGTCATAAAAAATCCATCTTTTCATCTTAAACTTATTTATCGGTATTATCTTGACGGAAATTCTTTGGGAAGAAGGCCATGTTTGGCACCGTATAATAATTTAATTATTGAGCCAAACGGAGACGTCAAGCTTTGTTTTCGAAGTCAGCCAATCGGCAATATCGGAGAAAACAACATCCAAGGAATTTGGCAAGGTAAAAAGGCGAAAGAGGAGCGTCAACGCTTGAGATTCTGTCAAAAAAGCTGTAAAATAATAGGGTGCAACATGAGAAAACAACTAAAAGATTTGTTATGATTTACGATCTAATTATTATTGGCGGCGGACCGGCTGCCATAAGCGCTGCAATTTTTGCGGCTAGAAAACAATTAAAAACTTTGCTTTTAACCAGAGAATTTGGTGGTCAATTGATGGAAGGTTATAAGATAGAAAATTATCTAGGATATTGGGCTATTTCCGGAGTAGAATTAGTTCAAAAATTTGTTGAACATCTAAAAAGATTTGATAAAAAAGCAAGCCAGGGCGATTTTGATTTGGAAATCAAAGAAGGGGAAACTGTACTCAGCATAAGATTAAAACAAAATGAGGGAGACGAGAGAGAATCTAAAAATTTTGACGCCCAATCAAATAAAGAAAATTATCAAGGTAAAGCCATTATTATCGCTACCGGTAAGTCGGAAAGAAAATTGGAAATTCCCGGAGCCAAAGAGTTTGAAGGCAAAGGGATTTCTTATTGCGCAACTTGTGATGCCCCTATTTTCCGTGATAAAATAGTGGCAGTTATCGGAGCGGGAGACGCCGGGCAGGATACTGTCTGGCAATTGACCAAATATGCTTCAAAAATCTATCTTTTGAATCGTTACGATGAGTTGCGTGGTGATGATAAAGAACTGCGAGAAAGGCTGAAAAAAGATAAAAAAGTTGAAATATTAAATGAAGTTGAGATAATTGAGATTTCGGGCGAAAAATTTGTTAATGGACTAGTTTATAGAAGCTTCAGGACAAAAGAGGAGCGCAAAATAAATGTCAATGGAATTTTTGTAGAAATCGGTTCAACGCCCGCATCTATGTTTTTAGAAGGATTATTAAGATGCAACGATAAAGGAGAAATTATAATTAATCATGATAGCTGCGTGACGTCGGTTCCGGGCATTTTTGCGGCCGGAGATGTGACCGATGCATTGGGAAAACAGATTATAATTGCCGCGGGCATGGGAGCCAAAGCGGCGCTGGGCGCGTATAATTATTTAAAAAATCAATAACAGCGACCCGAATGATCCGAATCTCCATCCGAATGCTCCGAATGGCATCAAAATGGCGCAAAGTCCCGCTCGGCGGGACATTATCTGAATGCGCCCATCCGAATGTCTGATTCGGATAATTCGGATATCATTCGTAGATTAGGATTTTTAATGAAATGGTTAAGGTTTATTCCACTCCAACTTGCCCTTATTGTCATACGCTTAAAGCTTTTTTGAAAGAAAAAGGCGTTGAATTTCAAGATATTGATGTTTCTCAAGACGAAAAAGCTCTGAATGAAATGATTGATAAATCAGGCCAGATGGGCGTGCCGGTTTCAGATATTGACGGGCAAATTGTTATTGGCTTTGACAGAGAAAAAATTTGTCAGTTACTGAAAATAGAGTGTTAACAGCGACACGGATTACCCTGATTTTACACACGGATGACCCGGATCAATTTATCCGGATAATCCGGGTGCAGTCCGGATATCGGGGTCGCTTTCAAAAATGACAAAAATAGCTATAAATGGATTTGGGAGAATAGGGCGTCCAACATTTAAACGAATTTTAAGCCATCATCAAGGGTTGGAAGTTGTTGCAATTAATGATTTAACCGATGCGCCGACTTTGGCGCATTTGCTAAAATATGATTCTATTTACGGGATGTATGATAAAACCGTCAAGGGTAAAGATGGTGAATTGGATGTTGGCGGACAAAAAATAAAAATTTTGGCCGAAAAAGATCCGGGTAAATTGCCTTGGAAGGATATGGGTATTGATATTGTGCTTGAATGCTCCGGAGTTTTTACCGAATATAAGGAAGCCAAAAAACATACTGAAGCAGGTGCCAAAAAAGTGATAATTTCTGCGCCGACCAAAAGCAGAGAGATTCCGACTTTCGTTTTAGGAGTCAACGAAGAGAAGTATGATTCCGAAAAAAATAATATTATTTCAATGGCTTCCTGCACCACAAATTGTCTGGCGCCGGTGGTTAAAGTTTTGCACGATAAATTTAAAATTGTGTACGGCTTTATGACGACAGCGCATAGCTACACAAACGACCAGCGCCTGCTTGATTTGCCGCACAAAGATTTGCGTCGGGCAAGAGCGGCGGCACTTTCAATTATTCCGACAACTACGGGCGCGGTAATTGCCGTCACAAAAACAATTCCGGAACTTGAGGGAAAATTAGACGGAATTTCGCTTCGCGTGCCGACGCCGGTCGTCTCAATTACTGATTTTGTCTGTGTTGTCAAAACTCCGACATCGGTCGAAGAAATCAATATGGAATTTAAAAAGGTTTCGCAGACAAAAAAACTTGACGGAATTTTGGGCATTGAAGACGCACCCCTGGTTTCGATAGATTATAAAGGCAATACTTATTCTTCAATCGTTGACGCAAATTATACAATGGTAATGGACGAAACTTTGGTTAAGGTCTTGGCCTGGTATGATAATGAATGGGGATACGCCTGCCGTTTGGCAGAAATGACAGACTATATCGGAAAATTGCTGTAAAATAATTATGCGTACAAGTTGGCGGAGATGGCAGAGTATGTTTTGAAATAAATTTTATTTATTGATTTTTTTATATTTTTATGGATTTTAAAAATAAATGGAATAGTTGGATTTGGAGAGCGCTTATATTAATTAGTTTGGTATTTTGTATTATTTTAGGCATCTTAGGTTTAGTTGCGCCAGGATTTGAAGGCCACCGAACCGGCCCATTAATAGTTTTGATCATAGGGGTGCTTACCGGTATAATTTATATTAAAATATATATACGGAATCGGGGCATGCCTAATAGATTTTTAGAGTAAGATTGATATGGTGATATCACTCGGATGACGCAGATAAAAAAACTCACCTGCTTTTCTCTTAAAAGGTGATGAGTCGCAACACCCTTGACAACCGTTAAAATAAGAGTAAAATAGATAGTGCATAGAGGGACTTTGGTCCCGGAAAGGAAAATATGCCTGTGTAAAAGAACCCAAAAATTAGATAGTTTTTAGGCAAAAATACAACTTGAGGGGTTCTTAATTAAAAACTATTAAGAGGTCTGACTAGTTGTATTTTTTATTTTGTAAGCGACACTGATACACGGATTGCACGCGGATGACACGGATGAAGGGATAGAACTTTGAAAATTTAATAGGTAAGGTAAATTAAACCAGTTTAATTTTGAGTTAGTAAAGATTAGGGGGAGATTTTTAAAATCCACCCCACCCCTCCTTTTTTTAAGGAGGGAGCAGAAATAATCTTTTTAAGTTGTCTCGAAAAAACTTGTTGGATTCTAGAGGTGTTGAGTCGCTTTACTGCCTGAATGTGGTCGCCCTGCTTAGCGGGGCAAGACCGCGCTCAGCGCGGTCGAAGATCGATTCAGCAATTTTAGTTCTAACATTTACAATGAGAGTTTGATTCTAGCTCAGGATGAACGCTGGCGGCGTGGATAAGGCATGCAAGTCAAACGGTCGTGCCTCACTATCGTTCAGCACTCCCTAAATTAAAAGTTCAAAAATCAAAATGCAAAATTACAATTTAAAATTAAAAATTTTGAATTTTGCATTGTAATTTTGATTTTTAAATTTTGATTTTTGATTTTGAGTGCCGAGCAGTAGCGAGGCACGATAGTGGCAAACGGGTTAGTAACGCGTAGGTAACTTACCCTGAAGTCTTGGATAACTCCGCGAAAGCGGAGCTAATACAAGATGGAAATGAGGGGACATATGTCATTCTCATTTAAAGATGCGTAGTAATACGCGATGCTTCAGGAGAGGCCTGCGTCCTATCAGCTAGTTGGTGAGGTAACGGCCCACCAAGGCGATGACGGGTAGGGGGACTGAGAGGTCGGCCCCCAACATCGGAACTGAGACACTGTCCGGACTCCTACGGGAGGCTGCAGTCAAGAACCTTCGACAATGGGCGAAAGCCTGATCGAGCGACGCCGCGTGAATGAAGAAGCCCTTCGGGGTGTAAAATTCTTTTATAGGGGAGCAATTTTGAGTGTACCCTATGAATAAGGGGTTCCTAAACTCGTGCCAGCAGGAGCGGTAATACGAGTACCCCAAGCGTTATCCGGAATTACTGGGCGTAAAGCGTCTGTAGGGGGTTTTGATAGTCCTTATGTTAAATGTTAAGGCTCAACCTTAACGCTGCTTGGGAAACGTCAAAACTAGAGAGTGCGAGAGGCTGATGGAACCTACGGTGTAGGGGTGAAATCCGTTGATATCGTAGGGAACACCAAAAGCGAAGGCATTCAGCTGGTGCATCTCTGACCCTGAGAGACGAAAGCGTGGGGAGCAAAAAGGATTAGTGTCATTGCTTCGCAATGGAATTTCTAAATCTTAATTTCTAATTTCTAAATAAATCTCAAATTTGTTTAGGATTTAGGGTTTTGAATTTAAGATTTCCACTGCGAAGTGATGGCCCGCCAGGGTATGGCGGAAATAGTCCCTCGTCGATGAGACGAGAAAAAACTTGGCTATATGCTGGAAAATCCGTAGCGAGTGTCGTAAGACACGAGCGAAGCCCAGCACCGAATTTATTCTGGTGCTGTGGCGGAAAGTATCCGGCACTACCACTTTAAAGAAAGGAGGTAAAAATGATAGCAAGAATGATAAGATTCGATGGAAAATCTGTCGCTACCTTTCTTAATGGCGAGCCAAACTCGCTGAAAATGAGAGAGAGGCGAGATATTTTTTTGGAAGAAGATCAATTTCCAAAAGAAAAGAGGGCCGAGAAAGTATGGAAGTTAGCGGAGAAATGGCAGCAAGAAGTAAAAGCAGAAGATTCAGATGATGTAGTGATTTTTTTGGAATTTGTTGGAAATTAAGTGGTAAAAAAGTGTCCGGTGCGGACAACCAGCAGGGAAGTCGTCGTAGAGGCGACCCCTCAGAGACTATACGCTGAGGGCAATTCGTTAAAAAATTGAATTTAGTTGCGCGAAATTTGGTCAGACCAAATTTCGCGCAACATCTGATTTTAGCGAAGTGCTATGATATAGTCCGAA
>PEYL01000028.1 GCA_002774415.1 Candidatus Portnoybacteria bacterium CG08_land_8_20_14_0_20_40_83
TAGTAAAAACTAATTCAACCAACATTATGCAAACATTAGCGGAAAAGAGATTAAACCCGAACAACCATCACTTGTCACCAGACGCGAAAAAGCATCTCCGATGGCTATACCTCCTCTACTATGAAAAAAAGGGAGGGTTCAACGACCTGCAACAACAAAAAGAAGCGACAAGAAAATGGGAAAACAATTACAATTTTAAACGTCCGCATCAGGCGTTGGAATATCTTACTCCGATGGAATTCTACGCTCTTTGGAAAAAGAACCTGGAGAAAGCAGGCGCCATCGCGGAAAAATGGCAGGAGTATTTAAGGAAACAGAGACTGCGACTGACAAGAGCAAGAAGAATAAAGAAAAAAGAGCAAATTGATACCTTAATGATGTTTATCGACGCTAAATTAAAACGAAACAAACAAGAAGTCGAAGACGTTAAATTACAATTAATTGACTGTAAATTATGTTCCGCAGCTTAAACATAAAAATTCAAGCCCTTTTTGCTACCAAGCTCTGGACAATTCCCAATGCTAAAAAATGAGTCAAAAGGCCGCTGCCGCCATAGCTGACAAATGGCAGGGAAATTCCGGTTATTGGCAGAAGGCCGAGCGCTACGCTGATATTTATAAAAACCTCGGCAAAAATCATGAGACACACGCCGGCTGAAAAAATGCGTGAAAAATTATTTGTGCTTTTTAAAGAAATTTTTATCAGGCGGAAAAATATCACTGAATATACGCCGAGTAAAAATAGCACACCGACAAATCCCCATTCTTCAGCATAGGCGGCAAAAATAAAATCACTGTGTTTTTCCGGCAAAAAATCAAGCCGGCCCTGGATTCCCTGGCCCAAACCGCGGCCAAAAATTCCGCCCTCGCCAATAGCAATTTTTGACTGGATGAGATTGTAGCTCGTTCCGAAAGGATCACGCTGAGGGTTCAAAAAGGTCAAAATTCTGTCTTTTTGATAGGGTCTCAAAGCGCTTGTCCAGGCAAACCCAAATACCAAGCCTGCCACAAGCAAAACTAAAACCAAATGCCTGATTTTTATACCGGCTAAAATTACAAGACCTATCCATATTGCCCCAAGGATGATCGCGGAACCAAGGTCAGGCTGAAACAAAATCAGGCTGGCAGGCAAAAGGACATAAACTCCCGATGCAATAATATGACGAATGCGAAACATTTCTACATGCCTGAGCGAAAAATATTTGGCCAATATCAAAATTATAACCAACTTCGCCAATTCAACCGGCTCAAAGCCTATTTCACCCACTTTGAGCCAGCTTAAAGTGCCTCTGGTTATCTTGCCGAAAATTAAAGTGGAAACTAAAAGCGCAATTACCAATAAATAAATCGCAATTAAAAAAGAAGGGTAATTTTTGAAAATTCTTGTATCTAAAAAACTTATTGTCGCCATTGCAGCCAGCCCCAAAATAACGAAAAAAACCTGCTTTTGAAAAAAAATAAAGCCAGGTTTCCCGTAATTTATGCTGTAAAGGGTCAGCAAGCTCAAAGCGCAAAGGACTAAAACCGCACCGATTAAAATCCAGTCAAATTTTTTTAATTGGGATGCAAAATTCATTGTTCCTGCGGTACTCCATAAACGCGCATATAATTATCGTCAGAAAAAAGATTTGTTTCGGCCTGCATGTCAAAAAATTTAACTTCTCCCGCGATTGGCGAAAACCAGCGGACAGAAAAATAGCGCTCTTCTCCTGCCTTCAGTGTCCTCATTTCACTTTTTGCAGCACCGATTAATTTTGAATTACTGTCAAATAACACAATATCTGCATCTACTTTATCAAACCCAAACGTTGTGCTGTTTTTAACAACACCCGATGCCTCGGCAAAAAAGTTTGTTTCATTGCGAATCTCAAATTTTTTGCCTTTTACGTAAATATCAGGTGTCTGATAATTTTTAAGTTTGAGCCAGCTTAAATTTTCTCCCGTATCAATTTTTATCTGGACCGAATCAATCTGGCCCTGGCCCTGAAAATTATTTTCAATAATATATTTGGTGCTATTTGGCAGAATAAAAGTCATTCCGGATTTTTTGCCGACAATCTGGCCGCTTTTATCTTTTAACTGAAACTCATACTTAACTCCGGGATTTCCAAAATTGGGATTGGGGTTTCTGATTTTTGCCGCCAGGTCATAAACGCCGGGCACGAGCGGGATAACCTGCGTCCAAACGACTTCAACTTCTTTCAATGTTTTTATTTCGCAAGACACGCATTGACTTCCCCCGCAATCAATTTCTTCCTCGTCCTGGTTTTTTATTCCATCAAAACAAGTCGGCCCGGGTTTTAAAAAAACATAATAAACTCCCACTCCAACCAGCGCCAAAAATAAAATTACGATTATTGAAATAGTAATCTGTTTGCGGATTCGATAAGCCATTAATTACATTATACCGCATACCGCCAAAATAAAAAACCGCAAATATTTTTGTCAACAAAAAATCCCGCGCAATTGCGTGCTTTGGTGGCGACTACCTACTTTCTCCGGGAAACCCGAATATCATCGGCCTTGGTGTATTTCACTGCTGTGTTCGGAATGGGAACAGGTGGGACAACACCAGTATAATCGCCACCAAAATATACAATTGGCGGGAATTTAATTTATCCTGAACAAGGCGCATTTGCGCCGCGTCAAAGGAAAGAATCAAAGAAAGTTAATGGTTACTTAATTAGTCCATCGCGCTTCGCGCTTGAAGCGACACCGATACACGGACTTCACCCGGATTACCCGGATGAATTTATCCGTGTCATCCGGGTGTTTAATCCGGATTATCCGGGTCGCTGGCGAGCGAAGCGAGCAGAAATTTAGGCAGATGGATGATTTATTAGTACTCCTCGGCTTAATCCGTTGCCGGACTTACACCTAGAGCCTATCAACCTTGTAGTCTTCAAGGAATCTACGATACCTAATCTTGGGGTCTGCTTCGCGCTTAGATGCTTTCAGCGCTTATCAGTTCCATACATAGCTACTCAGCAGTGCACTTGGCAGTGCAGCTGATACACCAGAGGTATGTTCTTTGAGGTCCTCTCGTACTATCAAAGACTCCCCTCAAGTATCCACGCCTGCAGCAGATAGAGACCAACCTGTCTCACGCATAATTGTCACTTATTACTAAGTGTATGGACTATACCATCATCCTATTTATGGATGATCGACGTGTTAGTCACATTTTCCAATGTGACTCTCGTCCCGCACTTTACGGGACTCAGTCTCTACGGGGTCATGAAAATAAATTAAAAATGTAAAATGCAAATATCAAAATGACAATACAAAATTTAAAATTTTTAATTTTAAACTGCAATTTTACATTTTGATTTTTGATATTTAAATTATTTCAGACTTCCCTCGGTATTACCCTCGCGTTCAGGTTGTAAACGCGTTCGGGCTTCACCGATATGAGTCAATTTTTTACCAGTTGAGAAAACACAATCCTATATTCCGTGTCATTCCCGCGAAAGCGGGAATCCAGGTTAGTTCCCTCTCTTAATATAAGAGAGGGGTAGGGTGAGTTATAATTCATAACTCCTCCCAACCTCCTCTTATCTTAAGAGGAGGCGAAGAATCTGGATTCCGTGTCAAGCACGGAATGACAAACGGGAAATAATAGAACTCTGCTTCCCCAACTGGTTTTTACTCTACGGCATTGCTGCCATAGGCCGCCAAGCTGCCTAACAGTAAACAGCTTTGGTTGACGGTTTGAACCCAGCTCACGTACCTCTTTAATTGGCGAACAGCCAAACCCTTGGGAGCTTCTTCACCCCCAGGATGAGATGAGCCGACATCGAGGTGCCGAACAGTATCGTCGATATGGACTCTTGGATACTACCAGCCTGTTATCCCCGGAGTAGCTTTTGGCCGATGATCTTCCGCCTTCCTACGAAGAACCACTGCAAAGCAGTGGAAATCCAAAATCCTAAATTCTAAATCCTAAACAAATTCAAATGTTCAAAATTCAAATGTCTGAAAACAATTAGGTTTTGAATTTTGGTCATTTGGATTTTGATATTGTTTCGGATTTCGTGCTTTGAATTTCGTGCTTCCATTGCTTTGCAATGGTATTGCGGTCGGTTCACTAAGTTCCGCTTTCGCGACTGCGCGACCTGTCGGTCTTGCAGTAAAGCTGGCTTATGCCTTTGCGCGTCCAGGCCGATTTCCATCCGGCCCAAGCCAACCTTGATAAACGCCTCCGTTACTCTTTTGGAGGCAAGCGCCCCACTTAAACTGCCCACCAGGCACTGTCTCCCCCATTTTATTAAAATAGGGAATTAGTGAAAATCGTCTAAAAGATGGGTGTTTCATTGGCGGATCCGTCCTGGCCGAAACCAGAACTTCAAATCCTCCCCACTACGCTACGCATTTAAACGAAAGACACAATACCAAGCTGCAGTAAAGCTTCCGGGGTCTTTTCGTCTAGCTGCAGGTACCCGGCATCTTTACCGGGATTGCATTTTCACCGAGCTCCTCGTTGAGACAGTCCCCAAGTCGTTACGCTTTTCATGCGCGTCAGAACTTCACGTTATCCATAATTTCTTATGGCGTAGACTATATCTTCATCTATAATAATTCTTTTTGAATTTCGTTTTGCTGATATTTTCTTTTACCGCTTTGATTCATCTGGTAGGCAAGCCGGACAATTTTTGCTAATCCAACTTTTTCCAAATGTTTTCTTCTTGAAATCATTTCACAAATTTTCGCGAAAGATTCAAAATCTTTTTTCTTGCCTGACAGCAAAGGATATTTTTTGAAATGCGGAATTACTTTCTTAATAAGATCATTAATGCCTCTGACTTCGTATTTTAATGTCTTATCTGAATAATCTCGTCTGATATTTCCGCAATCAAAATATTGTTTTAGTAGATTTATGACTTCTGACCGGTCATAGTTTTGCCCTACGGCGAAACTGGGTTTTGTTTCCCAACCAATCAAAAGTTTTTTCCGTTTTGAAAACGAAATACTAAAACATCCTTCACCATCGACATAACCGGTAATATATTCAGCAATATTTCTTTTAGAATTATTTAGCGCCGGCATATTATAGTAGTCATAATAACTTTATTATAGCATCTACTATCTCTGTCGCCAATAGTTATTGGCGACTTCAGTCGTTACGGGGTCAACCGAAGCACATAAAATTTATGTGCTTCGGCGACTTCCCACGGTATTGTCCTGTCTTCGTCGCCCCGCCCTTGAAGCGAGGCTCTGGCGAGGATTTCACCGTTATAAGCCGGATTTGTTATCTCCGTTGCCGGAGAAACAGGCAACTTTCTTACCTGACAAGGAATTTCGCTCAAATGTGTTAATCTGTCCCGAATTTGTGTCGGGGCAACTCTTTATATCGCTATAAAGTTCGGACTATATCTTCCCTTCGACTTCGCTCAGGGCAAGCCCCGAATTAGTGAAGGGTCTGGCGTATAGTCTCTGAGGATTCTAATTATTGTTACGAATTTCACACCTGCGCTTATTAGGAGGGGCATCTTAAAATACTTGATACCCCTTTTTTTCACCACACTTTTTGGTCTATTTTGTCCGATAACCTTTTAATCTCGTCTTCGGACAAGAGATTCTCCTTTTTAAGGAACGCTATTTCTACTTTAATTCCTTCGTGCTGAAGAATACCGTTGCGGACCATTATTGAATGTTCAATTCCAGTTATATCAGTTCTCATCGTTTCTTCGGCCACAATAAACTTATCGCCCTCTTTCAAAATAATTATAGAGTTCATTCTCTCACCTCCGTAAGAATTTATTTACTCTCCTAATAAGCGCAGGTATATTTTTTAAATCTCACAACAATAATTAGCCTTTCCTGCTGATTGTCTGGCGTCCCATTCCTTTCGGGACACGCTGAAGAATTGTTACTTATCTATTTTTCTTTTCCCTCTCTTATTTTAAGAGAGGGTTAGGGTGAGTTAAGTTCAATTAGAATTTAACTCCTCCCACCCTCCTCTTTAAAAAAGAGGAGGAGCAAGATAGATGAGTATCATCAGACACTCCAGATTTTCCAGCATATAGCCAAATTTTACTAAAGCAGTTTCCTACTTTAACACGGTTCATTTGATGTTTTCTAGCCATTTTGAATGGCCCCTATAGTCGCCTATAGGATCGGACTATATCATCCCGCTGACTAAACGGGTCTAGCATATAGTCTCTGAGGATTCTTGATCTAAGCAAACGTCACTTTGATTATATTTTCTTGTTCGTCCTCTTCCTTCATTTAATTCTTCTCTTAATTTGACAACTTCTTTTATTCCATCCGGCTCAATGTGTTTGCCAGATTGAACAATTGATAGGATCCGTTTAAAAACAGAAAAATTCTTTTTCATTCTTGCCGAGAGAAAACCAAATTTATTAAAGAAGGGAGTTATCCTTTCAAACAATGAACTTTGATTTTCCACGACATAATACCATAAGCCGTCCCTTCTCTGTTTTAAGCGGCCACAATTTAAGTATCTTTTCAAAAGACTAAGGATAACTTCGTCTTTTTGAGATACGCAGAAGCTGAAACAAAATTGCCAACCATATCTATATCCATCGCCTTTTCTCATGGAAACATTAAAGCTTCCTTCGCCATCTGTAAAACCAGCAATATAATATCCAATTGATGGCGGAATTTTGTTCAGCCAATTAGATTTATTTGCCATATTAGACCTTAGATCAAGTCTTTCCTGCGAATTGTCTGCACCGACAGATTGTTACTTATCGCGTGACTCACGATTTAGTACTGCCGGATACTCAGATGTTCCCGCATTTAGCTAGATTTTATAACTACAACCCGTGACTTCATAGTTACCGCGGACGTTCACTGGCGCTTAGCACGCTCAGCATTTCCCATCTTGCGACAAAAAATACCGGCATGTTTAACGTTCCAGCACTGGTCAAGCGTCAGCCCCTATACTTCCTCTTTTAGAGTTTGCAGGGACCTGTGTTTTTGATAAACAGTCGCCTGGGGTCTTTAGCTGCGTCCCCAAACCCTTGCGGGTCGGGGAAGGTCATATTGCGAACTTACGACACGTTGTTTTGCCGAGTTCCTTAACGAGGATTCACTCGTTCACCTTAGGCTTCTCGCCTCGCCTACCTGTGTCGGTTTTCGGTACGGTTCTCTTGTTTTTAACTCTAGAAGTTTTTCTCGGCAGCTCCTTCGCCCGAATTGGCCGTGTCAAAACGACCTATTCTCAATTTCGGAAATTATTCTGACGGATTTGCCTGCCAGACATTCCAAAACCAAGAATGAAAATCCAATAATTCACTCAGACTTTTAAACTGCGTCACTCCATTGAAAAAACAAGAAAGCGCAGGAATATTAACCTGCTGTCCATCATCACGGCCTCTCGGCCTGAGACTTAGGACCGGCTAACCCTTGGATGATCAACATTGCCAAGGAAACCTTAGGCTTTCGGTGGACCGGGCTTTCACCGGTCTTGCGGTTACTTATTCCAACATTCTCTCTCCTGCACGCTCCAGCAAACCTCGCGATTTACCTTCACAGCGGTGCAGGATGCTCCCCTACCACTATCGCTCCTCGCTACTGCTCGTCGCTTCAAAGCGACCCTGACAACCCGGATGACTCATCCGGATGACCCGGATAAATTTTATCCGGATAATCCGGGTGTAATCCGGATATCTGTGTCGCTGTGCTCCGAACAAAAGTGAGGAGCGATAATCCATATCTTCGGTACTAAGCTTAGTCCCGTAAATTTTCGGTGCGAAATCTCTGAATTAGTGAGCTGTTACGCACTCTTTAAAGGATGACTGCCTCTAAGCCAACCTCCTAACTGTCAAAGAAATCCCACCTCCTTGTAAACACTTAGCTTAGTTTAGGGACCTTAGATGATGGTCTGGGTTGTTTCCCTTTCGACAATGGAGCTTAGCCCCCACTGTCTTACTCGGACGATAATTGTTCCGGCATTCGGAGTTTGATTGGGCTCGGTAGGAAAAACCATCCGTACCCATTCAGTGCTCTACCTCCGGAATTAAAACGCCCGGCTAGTCCTAAAACTATTTCGGGGAGAACCAGCTATTACCAAGCTCGATTAGCTTTTCACTTCTTACCACAACTCATCCCCCAGTTTTGTACGGCTGGTGGGTCCGGGCCTCCCCCCGACTTTCGTCGGGGTTCACCCTGGTCATGGCAAGCTCGCCTTGGCTTCGGGTCTTATGCGGGCTGCATTTGCTCCTCGCTCCCGCTCGTCGCTTCCCCTACGAACTTACGAATTTTTTACGAAAGTACGAAATTTATAACCCCTCCTCTCCTCCCCTTAGCCTAAGGGGAGGTTGGGTGGGGTTACTTTCGTATTTTCGTATATTTTTCGTAGTTTCGTAGGGAAAACGCTCGAACGAAAGTGAGTAGCGTATACGCGCTTTTAACACTCGGTTTCCCTGTATCTGCGTCCCGAAGGACTTAGAAAGAGCAACTCGCATAAACTCGTTGGATCGTTCTGCAAAAAGCACACCACTACCGCACGTGCCTCGCTATCGCTCGCCACTTATTAATTTAAAATGTAAATATCAAAATGAAAAATGACAATGCAAAATTTAAAATTTTATGCGCGAAGCGCATACCTTAATTTTACATTTTGATTTTTGAACTTTACATTTTGCTGTGTCGAACGAAAGTGAGACACGGCGGCTGTGATTCGTTGTAAGTATGTGGTTTCAGGTACTATTTCACCGCCCTCATCGGGCTACTTTTCACCTTTCCCTCACGGTACTAGTTCACTATCGGTGATGTTGAGTATTTAGCCTTGGCACAATAGTAGTGCCGGATTCCGACGGAGCTGTCGTTCTCCGCCGTACTCAAGAATAATAACTAGGAGCATAAAACCGTTTTCGCTTACAGGGCTATTACCTTCTTTGGCGCCGGCTTTCCATCCGGCTTCTGCTAACGAAGCTTTATAATGTGATCTCCCTCTGGTACCCATCGCCAAGTTCATAGGGTTTACCCTGAGCTTGTCGAAGGGCTCCAGAACGTTACTACCTTTCAACCCTCTCTAAAATTTCAAAGAAACTCTAGAGAGTTTAGGCTCTTCCCTTTTCACTCGCCGCTACTAGGGGAATGATTTAGCAAATAGTATATAGCGAATAGCAAATAGCAAAAGCCATAAGCTACAAGCCATAAACAATAAGCTAAACTTTGTTTCTTTTCCTCCGCTTACTAGAATGTTTTACTTCAGCGGGTTGACTCCGCGCCTTGCGGCGCAGTTTTACGGTTTTACCGTAAAGAGTTTCCTCATTCGGACATCCCCGGATCAAAGCTTGCTAGACAGCTCCCCGAGGCTTATCGCAGTCACGCCACGTCCTTCATCGCCTCAACATCCCAAGGCATCCACCATATACCCTTAGCCATCTGCCTAAATTTCTGCTCGCTTCGCTCGCCAGCGACCCGGATAATCCGGATTAAACACCCGGATGACACGGATAAATTCATCCGGGTAATCCGGGTGAAGTCCGTGTATCGGTGTCGCTTCAAGCGCGAAGCGCGATGGACTAATTAAGTAACCATTAACTTTCTTTGATTCTTTATTTACCCCATTCACAAACAACTTGTGACGGGGTTCAATTTTTCACCCCGTTTAAAAGTCGTTACATTTACATATAGTAACAACCAATGCAATACGGGGTTATACCTGCTAATATTCAGTTTTTAAGCTACAATCCCTTAGCAGCAAGTGATAAGTCTTATTTGTCTTATCAGACTTATCATCTGCCGCCAATCTGCGCTTATTAGGAGGGGCGTCAGATTTCGACGCCCGTCTATTTTATTTTACCTTTTTGGTCACACATTTTTATTCTGAAATGCATTTTCTTAAAATTTCCATTTCAGCATCCGTAAAAATGAAAGCCATTGAATCATCGCGTATAAACATGCTTTTCGTTATACCTTCTTTTTTTAAGATTTCGCACAAAGATTCAAGATCTTCTTCCGGCCCATAGACTGTCTTTATAATTTCCGCGATATACCTATCATGTCTTTTTAAAATGCGAACATATCCTTGTTTGCGAGCCATTTTTCCCTCCTTTTCATATTTTTTCCCCCTAATAAGCGCAGGCTGTAAAAGAAATTAAAAACCGCCTTTTCAAGAAGCGG